>JAJIYR010000001.1 GCA_020881085.1 Rickettsia endosymbiont of Bryobia graminum
CATCCTTGATAAAATAATGCTGAGAAAGCGTTTTATTATTGAAACAATTTTGGGATATAGCGCAGAACAGTTCAATATACATCCAAGTAAACATAGGTCTCCAACAAATTTCTTTTCTTCTCTTTTTGCTGCTTTAATTGCTTATCGAATTAAACCAGCAAAACCTAAAATCTCTTAAACATAGTTCGGGTTAGCTAAATTAAATAATAAAATTAAGTGTCAAAATTCTCATTTGCCTTAAAGGCACAACATAAAAAAGCCAGAACAGGCGTTATCAATACCAAACATGGACAAATCCGTACCCCAGCTTTTATGCCAGTTGGTACAAAAGCTACCGTTAAAGCTATGTTACCAGAGTCCGTTGACTCTACTGGAGCTGATGTCATACTTGGCAATACTTATCATTTAATGCTACAGCCGGGAGCAGAAAGAATCTCTAGACTTGGTGGTCTTCATAAATTTATGAATTGGCAAAAACCTATACTTACCGATTCAGGTGGATTTCAGGTAATGTCACTATCTAAATTACGTAAAATTACTGAAGAAGGAGTAATATTTAACTCTCATATTGATGGTAGTAAACATATGTTAAGTCCAGAAAGAGCAACAGAAATCCAACATTATCTTGGTAGTACTATTACTATGGCTTTTGATGAATGCACCCCTTACCCAGCAACATATGAACAAGCTAGATTATCTATGGAATTAACTTCAAGGTGGGCAAGGCGTTCTAGAGAAGCTTTTGTTGAAAGAGATGGTTACGGACAATTTGGGATTGTTCAAGGAAGTTGTTATCAAGAATTACGAGCTAAATCATCCACAGATTTAATAGAGTTAGATTTTGAAGGATATGCACTTGGAGGGTTAGCCGTTGGAGAAGGTCAAGAGATAATGTTTAAAGTTTTAGATTATGCTCCTGACTTACCGGTAAATAAACCTAGATATCTTATGGGTGTTGGTAAGCCAGCTGATATTATTGGAGCAGTTGCAAGGGGCATCGATATGTTTGATTGCGTAATTCCAACAAGATCTGGCAGAAATGGTCAAGCCTTTACCAAATATGGTGTAGTCAATATTCGTAATAGTAAATACAGTGAAGATAATACCCCTCTAGAAGATGATTGTGTATGTCCTGCATGTAAAAATTATAGTAAAGCCTACTTGCATCATTTAGTAAAAGCAAAAGAAATCTTGGGATCAATGCTTATGACTTGGCATAATTTAGTATACTTTCAAGAATTAATGTCAAGAATTCGGAAATATATTGAAGAGGGTAAAGATTTTGATTTTCTTAGTTAGTTTGGCACCATCAGGTTAAGCAGAATAATTATTAATAGGCAAATAATACCAGATCCTCCAAAGGGATAAAAGGCATTGTGAATCTTTTATAGTTCAGGATGTTAAGCTATGGAATTGATTAAGTTTTTTTGCAGTAAAATTTTGAAATTGTTCCTATTGATTATCCAGCTGATGGTTCAAACCTCCACCTTCAGGTGGAGAAACTTTAGTTTGAAGAAGTCATAGTCGTCCTATATGTAGAAGTCAAGATTTGATCTTACAGACACTATAAATTTTATATCTGAATGTCTGATAAGTTATGACTGTCAGATGAGTATTCAAGATACAAGATTTCATTATTCTTTTCAACAGCTAATTTCTTACTATCCTTAAAAGTTTGCATAGGAGTTTTTCCATAACAATATTTACCGGAATGAGGTCTTTCATTATTGAAATGCTCTAACCAAATATCAAGATCTAATTGTAGATCATCAAGATCTGTATAAATCTT
>JAJIYR010000002.1 GCA_020881085.1 Rickettsia endosymbiont of Bryobia graminum
GAACAATTTTCAGAAGCAATAAACAAATTTTTCAGCAACATCGGCAATTATAAAGATAGGTTACGTACCTTAATAAACGATAATTTCCAAACTATTACCGTTAACCATTTCTCCAACTCTTCAAGTTAATTCAGTATATCTGGCATTATTGCCTATTTTACATTAGATAATGAACCATCTTTTATAGCAATTTTTGCCATTTTTTCTGCTGTTTTTCCTCTAATACCCTTAAGAAAAAATATATTTTGGTGGTTTGTTTTAGGATTGTTAATTGCTTTTACTATAGGAATGTTAACAGGTAAATATTGAACTAATAATATTATCATTTTCAAAGATGACAAATGCCTAACCACAACTATAAGTGGCATTATTGAATCTATAAGACCCACGGAACGGGGAATACAAATTATATTATCAGAAATAAAAATTTCTACTTTAAAACAAAATATTTTAAAAGTCAGCATCTCAATTCTCAAAAAATATACTAAAAAAATTAATATTAACGATATCATTAATATTAAGGCAAGCCTATGCAAACCTCAAAATAGCATATTACCAGGAGGTTATGATTTTAGTTTCTATTCTTATTTTAATAATATTATAGCAGCTGGCTATGCGTTATCCTCTCCAAAAATTATTTTAGAAGCTAACTTACAAACTAATAGTTTTATCTATAACATTAGAAAATATATTTATGATCGATTAATACTAGTACTCGGATCGGTAAATGGTAATTTTGCTGCCGCAATTCTTCTAGGTGAAACAAAAGCCTTAAATAAGAAATTAATGACAGAAATAAGATTAAGTGGTATTTCTCATATACTTTGCGTTTCTGGACTACACTTATCTCTAGTAGCTGGTATTTTTTTATAAGTTTTAGGTTCATACTAAATCTCTCCAATTATCTTGCCTACAATTATAATATAAAGCTTATTGCTGCTATTTCTTCATTAATTGGTAGCTATTGTTATTTAGAATTAAGTGGTATGCAGATTGCTGCTACTAGGGCATTTATTATGACAGCAATCTTTATCTATTCCTTAATGAATGGTCGTTCAATTTTCCCTCTTCGATCACTGGCTATTGCAGCTTTTATCATATTATCAATAAATCCAGAATATATATTTCATCCAAGTTTTCAATTATCGTTTATTGCTGTTTTATCATTAATGGGCGGTTACGAATTTTATATAAAAAATCAATGGTTACTAGGAGAAAGTAAAGGAATATTTACAACAATAAAATTATATTATGCTTCTAATATTTACTCAACTATTCTAGCAGGAGTTATCACCGCTCCAGTAGTAATAAATCAATTTTATACTTTTGCTACCTATTCTATAATCATGAATCTTATTGCTGTACCAATAATGTCATTCTTTCTAATGCCTTTATCAATTATATCAGTATTCTTAATGTTCTTTGGTCTTGAGTATTACTCTCTTAAATTAATAGATTTTTTTATTAACTTAATTATTAAATCTGTAAAATTTAATCACACTCTACCATTACCAGTATGGTACTTTGGCTATATTAGTAATATTAGTATTTTAACTTTTTTATTTGGCTTTTTTTGGTTTTGTTTATGGAAAACCAAATGGCGCTTCTTACAACCTACCGGCTCTCAGCCGGTAGGTTGATATTAAATTTTAGTTTTAAAAGAAGTATAATAATTTATTTTCTATAATAAGTTGTTTAATAGTGTGCATCAACTAATCGATTATTATCAGATATATTCTGTAGGATTTCGTAATTGAAGATTACATTGAGACAGTGTTGTTCTAATTGCCTTGCAATCTCAGGTATTTTTAAGTAAGCAGCTAATGCTAAAAATATCTGCATAGTTTCCGATGTTGTTTGCCAAATTTTGTTAAGAGGCTTAGCCCTTACTGTCTGGATATTATGCAATCTATCACATAGCTTAATTAAAGTAATCCCCGCCGCAAGCAGCGGGGATTACTTTAATTTTCAATTCAAGTTTACGTTTTGCTATTTTCTCTGCAATTAATTGTTGTCGATCGACTGCGACAGTAGGAACAGGTTTTTTCTTATCAGTGTTAGTTGTTGCTTGTATCTTAATATTATTGTTTACATTACTTTTAAGCAAAAGT
>JAJIYR010000003.1 GCA_020881085.1 Rickettsia endosymbiont of Bryobia graminum
GGTTATAAAAAACCTATGAATGTATATCTGAATTATATACAAAATTATCAGCAAATTGCTGCCTGATGATCGTGATATTAGGAAACAAGAGTACTAATTTTTTTGTCTTGATTTTTCAGTCCATTATAGATGTATCAGAACAAGTTGAGTTATATAAACAACAAAATACTGTAGTAGACATCAATTATATACCTGAAAATTATAATGATTTTAGCTTATTAGGAGAAAATCCTAAGGATCTTAATAGTGTATTAGAATCTTAAAAACAGCTATAATAAATAGGTTACAGTAAATCAATATATCTATAATTAAGTTAGTATTAAATTATGATTATACTTGGGATTGACCCTTCTTTGACTTCTTTAGGTTGGGGCATAATTGAAGCTAATAATTCTATAAAATACTTAGCTAGTGGCACTATAAATACTAAGCCATCTGAAGCAATACACAAACGATTAGCTCTAATTAATTCCGTTCTCACTACAAAAATAACAGAATACCAACCTAACATTATCGGTATGGAAGAAACTTTCATTAATAAAAATAGTGTTTCTTCCTTAAAATTAGGATATGCAAGAGGGACAGTAATGGCGCTTGTTGGAGGGTATGATATTATATTTAAGGAATTTACTCCTAATGTCATTAAAAAATCTTTAACAGGATATGGTCATGCTGATAAAAATCAAATGTTGCAAATGATTAAAATATTATTACCCTCATCTTCTAATATTACTAGTTTTGATGAAGCAGACGCACTTGCTGTTGCTTATTGTTGCTGGGCCCATTCTACTAAAAATATTTACTCCCTATGATAGATGAAATATTATTAAATTTAGTAAGACAAATAAAAAACGTACTTATCGCTAAGAATCTTACTATTACTACAGCTGAATCTTGTACCGGTGGGTTACTTGCTTCTAGTCTCACTTCTATAGATGGCGCATCAAACTATTTTTCATACGGTTTTGTGACCTATTCTAACCAGGCAAAAATGGATTTACTTAATGTACCATCAAAAACTATAAAACAATTTGGAGCAGTATCTAAAGAAACAGCTGAAGCCATGGCTATTGGAGCTTTACGTAAAACAAATAGTTCTATAGCAGTTGCTATAACAGGTGTAGCAGGACCTAGTGGTGGAACTACAAAAAAGCCAGTAGGAACAGTATGGATTGCTATCAGCATAAAAACTAATATAGAAACAATAACAATAAGTTCTCCAAATTTATTTGATCCTACTAATAGCAAAATACACAACCTAGATAATCGACAAATAATTCGTTACCTTAGCTGCAAAAATGCTTTGGAACTTTTACTTCAAAATATAAATTAATTATGTCTAAAAATACCCTAATAAAAACTCCTATTATTATCCTAGTAGAACCACAGATGGGAGAAAATATCGGAGCTACTGCTAGAGCAATGAAAAATTTTGGTGGTAGTGAATTAAGAATTGTATCCCCTAGAGATGGGTGGCCCAACGAACAAGCTAGAAGTATGGCTGTATCAGCTGTGGATATTATTGATAATGCTAAAATCTACTATAATCTGACAGACTATATAGAGGATATTGATTATTTATATGCAACAGCTTCAGCAACACGTAATCTCAACCACTACCGGCTCTCAGCCGGTAGTGGTTGAGTACTAATGATTTAAGCTTAGAAGTGCCACGTTTCTACGAACTCTACCAAAAACGGTGGCGAATCGAAGAATACCATAACTCAATTAAGCAAAACGCTAGTTTAGCTAAATCTCCAACTAAGGTTATTCGCTCACAGTGTAACCATATTTTTTCAGTACTTGTGGCTTATTGTAAATTG
>JAJIYR010000004.1 GCA_020881085.1 Rickettsia endosymbiont of Bryobia graminum
GTTATTTATATACTCATTAATTACTTCATCTGTAATATGACCACTTGTTGTACTAAAATAACCTCTTCCCCAAAAATGCTTCCCCCAATATCTCTTCTTTAATTCTGGAAATTCTTGTTGTATTCTACGTGAAGTTCTACCTTTTGCTCTTTGTACAAATTCACTTACTGCTATATTAGGAGGTATCGATACTAAAATATATAAATGATCAGAGGATATCACCCCATTTACTATCCTAATATTCATTTCCTCTGGAACTGGAGATATTATTTCCCGCATCCTTTTTTTCCTAACTTCGTTTAATACTTAATAACCTAATTTTGTTTGCCATCTTATTTTTTTCTATGTGAGTCACTAATTCTGTCTTCTCACCATCACTTAATTTGCTTGCGCTACACCCATTGTCGGTATTAAGCTTATTGGCTTTTTGATACTCAACAATATGTTTTCTTATCGCTTCGTGGCTCAAGAGTAGTACCTTAGCAATCTCTACATTACTATACCCAGCGTCATACATCAAAACTGCCTTAATACGATCACCTATGCGTCCGTCTCGTTCTGTCTTATGACGTTCCTTCAACTTTTCTCTTTGTTCTCCTGTCAATACATTCTTACTCACAATGTCCTAAACTCTACAATAGCTCTCCTATCTTTGCAACCCTTCATTTACGAACAGTATACAGCAAAAACTTCTCTATTTTGTTCTAATGCAAATCTTGCTGTTATTAATGAACCAGATTTTATGCTTGCTTCTATTACCAAAGTTCCAAGAGAAAGACCAGAAATTAATCTATTGCGTTGAGGAAAATGTTGAGATAAAGGTTTAGAACCAATAGGTAATTCTGCTATTATTAAACCTGTTTCTTCAATTTCTTTAAATAATTTGATATTTTCTGGTGGATAAATATGGTCTATACCCCCAGCTATTACTGCTATTGTTTTGGAAGTATCTGCTTGGTACACTGATGCATCAATTCCTCTTGCAAGTCCTGAAATTGTTATATAATCTAAATTCATTAGATCCTGAGCAAGTTTGATGGCAAAAGTACGTCCATGAGCTGAAGCATTTCTTGCCCCAACAATTGCCAGAGATTTTTGTTGAGATAAGAGCTTAATATTTCCTTTATAGCTTAATATAGGAGGAGCATCTGGGATTTCGGCTAATAGCTTTGAGTATTCACGGGATGTATAAGTGATAATTCTTGCTTTATTTTTTTCAAGAAGTTATAGGGCGTGTGATCAATTGAGCCAAATTACCGTGGCAGCCATATAAATAGCCCCCAAAAAGTTTTGAGAGGTTTTGTCATATTGTGTTGCGATTGCTCTATATTGCTTTAGTTTTGCAAAAAAGTTCTCGATCAAATGCCGAGCTTTATAAAGATGTTTATCATAATCTATCGGATTTACACGATTCTTCTTT
>JAJIYR010000005.1 GCA_020881085.1 Rickettsia endosymbiont of Bryobia graminum
ACAGTATTACAACTAATAATAAATTTTATCATAATTTTGAACAATTTTCAGAAGCAATAAACAAATTTTTCAGCAACATCGGCAATTATAAAGATAGGTTACGTACCTTAATAAACGATAATTTCCAAACTATTACCGTTAATCATTTCTCCAACTCTTCAAGTTAATTCAGTATACTAAACGCTACTCTCTTATATTTAGGTTGACAGAAATAAATGGATTATATATTTTCTGCATCCTTATAGTATTAAAGAGAAAATTAATGGGTAAAAGTGTAATTAAAAAAGAAGATATAAATTGGTCTCAAGCTCAACAGGTTAAATCTAACGCTTATAAAATAGTTATACTTATTCCTAATATTCCTGGAAAGGAAGAACATACTATCACATTTTACAATGAAACAGATAAGGCTACACAAAAAGTTAATTTTAGTGTTAAAAGTATAGTAATAATTAATCTTACCAATCCTGCTGATTGCTATAGAGTAAGTAAAAAAATTAATGATACAATTAAAGATTTTCTAGAAAAAAATAATCAATCTACATTAGACAATCTTCAACCTCAAGAAGTTGAAAAACTATTGCAACAACAAATTCCCGAATCTCTAAAAGCTATAAGTATAGCAGTGGATATGTATAACTTCGATACTACTTATCAAGAAGATAATTTAATACCCGTTACTCTCAACGATGTTAGTTTTCTTGATGTAATTGGATTATATAAAAGGAACGGCAGAGAATGCAAAGCAACTCTTATACAGCAAGGGGAAAAAGGTTTTTTAAATTCAGAGGATATTGAACAAAAGAGTGGAAATGAAGTAATTGTCCTTAAAAATGATGAATATATACATACTATCGGGGTTGAAGAATTCCTATTATCATACTCTTATCTAGATGGTTCAGTTATAGATATAAATGATTTTCGCCAATCTTGTATTAATATTTATGCTTCAGGAG
This sequence comes from Rickettsia endosymbiont of Bryobia graminum, assembly GCA_020881085.1. Lineage (GTDB taxonomy): Bacteria > Pseudomonadota > Alphaproteobacteria > Rickettsiales > Rickettsiaceae > Tisiphia. The sequence continues at coordinate 957 of JAJIYR010000005.1, forward strand.
ACTCATCTTTTTTATATAGTCATTTATGATAGAAAGGATACATTCATTATATATTATATGTATCCAAAGAGTGATTGAATAGCAGGACCAACCACTCTAAATAAATGTTAAAGATTTAGTAACAACTTCTCTGGATTTTCAATTAGTTCTTTTATTTTCACTAAAAATGTTACCGCTTCTTTACCATCAATAATCCGGTGGTCATAAGATAATGCCACGTACATCATTGGTCGTATTTCTACTTTCCCATTAATAGCTATTGGCCTTTCTTCTGTCTTATGCAAACCCAAAATACCTGACTGTGGAGGATTAATAATAGGGGTAGATAACAATGACCCATAAACCCCACCATTGGAAATAGTAAATGTCCCACCTGTTAAATCAGCCATTGATAATTTTCCTTCTCTAGCTTTCTTGCCGAAATTAGCTATTTCCTTTTCAATTCCAGCAAAATTTAGCTTATCCGCTCGTTTAAGAACCGGTACTACTAAACCTTGTTCGGTACCAACAGCAATACCAATATCATAATAATTTTTATATATTATATCATCGCCTTCTATTTCAGCATTTACAGAGGGGATAGCTTTAAGAGCAGCAACAGTTGCCTGTACAAAAAACGATAGAAAACCTAGCTTTACACCTTGTTTTTTCTCAAACTCCTCACGATACTGAGATCTTAAACTAATAACTCTTGACATATCAATTTCATTAAAAGTTGTTAAGATAGCAGCCGTATTTTGAGACTCTTTTAGACGATCGGCAATAGTTTTGCGAAGCCTAGACATTCTGACTCGTTCAACTGGCTTATCATTTAGATTCTGCTCTTTCTTCCCTGCAGAAGAAGGTACTGGATTCTTAATTACTTCTAAAACATCTCCTTTAGTAATTCTACCATCTCTACCGGTACCAACAATATTAGTAGGGTCTAATTTATTTTCAGTAACAAATTTTTTTACGGAAGGAGCTAAATTTTGATTATCCACTTTAGTTACTGGCGCAATCTTTTGCAGTTCTACTTTATTATTTGACTCAACCTTAGGTGACGCTACTTCACCTTCAGTAATTTGCCCAACAATATCACCTACTCCTACAGTATCGCCTTCATTTTTCAGCATTTTACTTATTGTTCCAGAAGCAAGAGCATTGATTTCTAATGTTACTTTTTCTGTTTCTAACTCCAAAATTAATTCATCAACTTTTACAGAATCTCCTTCTTTTTTATGCCATTTAGCAATAGTAGCTTCAGATACGGATTCTCCTAGTGACGGTACTTTAATATCAACACTCATATTATTCTCTTCCCTTTAATATATATTTCATTATTTAACTCATGTTACGCACAATGATTAAGCTTAGTTTTGATTTTAAGTTTCTCCAATTTACAATAAGCCACAAGTACTGAAAAAATATGGTTACACTGTGAGCGAATAACCTTAGTTGGAGATTTAGCTAAACTAGCGTTTTGCTTAATTGAGTTATGGT
>JAJIYR010000006.1 GCA_020881085.1 Rickettsia endosymbiont of Bryobia graminum
TGTTTCCCTTTCTCATATTCTGTCATAGTCATCCTATAAAATAAGTCCTATTTACTTATTTTATAGGACGACTATGACTTCTTCAAACTAAAGTTTCTCCACCTGAAGGTGGAGGTTTGAACCATCAGCTGGATAATCAATTTATTAATCTTAATAATTATAATAAACTAACTCAATTAATTACTATAGTTTATTTTTATATCATTGTTGCAAATAGGCATAAAAATGAGGTAACATAGATTTTTTTATCATAATATCGAGTTAAATTTTTTATAGAACATAAAATATGCATAATTATAATATTTTATTTGTATTATCTTTTATAGGCACAAGTTTTTTGACATTGCTTTTAGTTAAGGTTTTACCATTTTTTGGGTTAGTAGATATACCAGATCAACGTAGAGCTCATAATAAAGTTACTCCAAGAGGCGGAGGGCTTGCTATAGTTATTATGGTAATAATGGCTGCTAGCATATATGAATATTTTTTAGCAACCTCTTCAATAGGTACTGTAAGAATTTTAGGTATATTGCTTGTTATTTCAATGGTTTCATTTTTGGATGATCTTATTCACATTCCTGTAGTAGTAAGACTCATTACTCACGTTATTTGTTCAGTAGCTGTGGTTATATTATTTTTATCTCCAGCTTTGCTATTTCATAATGAATTGCCGCCTTATTTAGATGTGATAGTATCTATAGTAGGTTTAACAGCCTTTTTAAATATTTATAATTTTCTTGATGGAATAGATGGTATTACTTGCTCAGAATCTATACATTTATCAATTACAATATTAATATTATGTTACTTAAAATCTGATATTATAATGCATGCAAACCTAATTATTATACTGAATGTAATAATTCTTGGATCTTCTATAGGGTTTCTGTTGTTTAATTGGCAGCCAGCAAAAATTTTTTTGGGAGATATTGGAAGCATTAGTTTAGGATTTTTATTAGGTTTTAGCTTACTCCTTATTTCAGCTTCAAGTGCTCATTTATTTGTTGCATCAGTTATTGCTAGTTTATATTACTTAGCAGATGGAGGGTTAACTATTCTAATTAGGTTGATAAATAGAGAAAAAATTTGGCAGCCCCATTTAAAGCATTTTTTTCAAAAAGCTGTTCAAAAAAGAAAGACTCATCGTCAAGTAGTAAGCAGAATAGCATTATGTAATCTATTATTAATGGTATTCTCTATCACTTCTTTATACTTTCCTGTAATATCTATTATATTAGCAATATTGACAGTTATGATTACTATCATTAATTTTGCGATAAACAAAAAAGATTTAGGTAATATAAGTTAGAAATTTTTAATATGAAATTACTTAGCCACGATATTAACATAATAATTAAACGAGTTTTTGCTAGGCAACATCCGTTACTAGCAGAAATTATAATTAACTGGAGTAAAATAGTTGGAGCTCAATTTAGTTCTAAGGCTACGCCTTTAAAAATAGTTAAGCTAAAAGAGAAAGGACAAGATATAAATATATTATATGTACAGGTAGAAAATTCAAGCATTGCCTTAGAGATATCATTTAAACAGCAAATAATATTAGAACGTATAGCTGTTTATTTAGGTTTTAAAGCTATACATAGTTTGAAGACTAGTGTGTATACCAGTCAATTCAAATGAAGATCCAATTCTTTGCTCTAGTTTATTATCCAGCTGATGGTTCAAACCTCCACCTTCAGGTGGAGAAACTTTAGTTTGAAGAAGTCATAGTCGTCCTATATAAAATAAGTAAATAGGACTTATTTTATAGGATGACTATGACAGAATATGAGAAAGGGAA
>JAJIYR010000007.1 GCA_020881085.1 Rickettsia endosymbiont of Bryobia graminum
CTACATTACTATACCCAGCGTCATACATCAAAACTGCCTTAATACGATCACCTATGCGTCCGTCTCGTTCTGTCTTATGACGTTCCTTCAACTTTTCTCTTTGTTCTTCTGTCAATACATTCTTACTCACAATGTCCTAAATTCTACAATATCTCTCCTATCTTTGCATCCCTCCATTTACGAACAGTATACTAAATAATGGTCATGATCTTCATCAACCCCTATTTCTAAAAATTTTATTTGATATCTCTTTTCTATCTCTAAACATACTTATCGTAATACTTGATCAACTGATACGTCAAACAATGCTCGGCGATATTTTGCTGGAAATACCATGTGATACAGCAGTACCGTAACATTATGACTTTTGTGTATATATTTGCTCATTCCTCCATATTACGCCGCAAGCGGCCGAGAATATACCCAAAAGAGATTTAAGTGGTGTAGTTACATTGGGTCTTGCTTTTGCTCCATTAATAGGAAGCTACATTAATCTATTTTTTGGCTGGCGGGGAAATTTTGTTGCATTATTAATATTGGGAATAATTTGCTTTCTTATTGGAATAAAATATCTTCCTCAAAGTAAGAAAAATCACAGTGTTACACTGTCAATGAAGGAGTATCTAGTAATTTTCAAATCTAAGAAAGCGTTTTACTATATAATAACAATTATGTTCATGATACAGGCCTATTGGGTTTTTATTGCTATTTCTCCTATATTATATATGAAAGATTTAGGTGTATCTCTTGAGAAATTTGGTCTATATCAAGGAACAATGGCAGCAGCATTTTCTATTGTAAATTTTGGTAGTGGCTACTTATTAAACAAATTTGGTCAGAAAAAATGCTTTTATTTCAGTATTTTTATATTGATAATTTTTGTATTTGCTACCATAGTTTTAATATTTGTAGAAACAAAAAATCCCTTGCTAATAACTTTAGTAACCGTACTTGCTGCTATCGGTATGATGATTCCTTGCAATATATTATGGCCTCTTTCATTAGAAGCTGTTCCTCACAGTCTAAAGGTAGGATTACTGCGTTATTAGTATCTGGAAGATTGATTTCTAACATTAGATTGGAATAAGCTTTAGCTTAAACTCTACGGCACTTCTAGTGCCTCAGCCGGTAGTGGTTGATTATTACTGCTTTGTTTGTTCAACTAACTGGTTATTTATATCGTGGTACTTTTAAAGAATTAGGGATTGTGATGTGTGTTACCTTAATTATATCATTAATAGCTTGTTATAAATTATTACAAGAAGATAGAATTTTTGGTTAAATTAAATTATAGTTCAGCTAGTCGATTATATCTCTGTACAATCATTTAACTATCATAAAATATTATGAATAATTGGCGTTATTATCTTATTGCTTTAATTCCTCCTTTTATGAGTAGTGTAAGTTATGTAAGCTCTAAGTATATAATAGAAGATGTTTCTCCTATATCATTATTATTTTATAGATGGTTAGTGGCTCTTATAGTTCTTACTCCTTTTGTTATTAAGTCATTTATTGCAGAAATTAATAATATATATTCTGAGATTCGAATTTTATCTATTATGGCTATTTCAGGAGTAACATTATTTACTCATGTTACGCACTAAGCTGTAATAGCATTCATATTATGTAATTCCTTAAAAGCAGATTGATTAGCTTTTACCAATAACTTATACTTTATAGCAAAATGATTAAGCTTAGTTTTGATTTTAAGTTTCTCCAA
>JAJIYR010000008.1 GCA_020881085.1 Rickettsia endosymbiont of Bryobia graminum
TTTTGGCTAATTAAGTAGTCCGTATATATATCAAGTAATTTTTCTTTCAATTCTTATTACCCAGATTGTATTTTATTCTCTCCTTTTTTATAGCAATTTCTCTCTTCTTTCAACCTTCACTGCGTAACATGAGTTAATAATAATAAGCTTATTAGACAAATCTTCTTATAACTTAAGTTTATGATCATAAGTATAGTAAGTTTAAATAAAAATTATATATGGATAATAAGGAAGAGTTAGTAAGGGTTTATTACTAGTTATCCCGAACCTAAGATATTGAATTTGGTTCAGGATAACGGGTTAAATGTTTATAAACAATTCTTCCAATATTACTAATATATAATTTTTATCTTGATTTACTATAATTATCAAGAAAATTAACGTTTTTTGTACCAAAAATAATAAACAGGAATTCCACTCAACACAAATGAGCCAGCTATAATAATTGCTCTGATAGGAGTTTCATAAATAGTCCAAAGACAGAAAGTAATTGATCCGATAGCAATTAACCATTGATAAATAGAAGATTTTGTTGTGATTAATAATTTTAAAAAAGCAATACTGCAGGCTAGGTAGACAAATAAAAATGCAACTACAGAAAAATCAATGATTTCAGTAATTTGTCCAGATAAATTTTTATTTTCTGTAATAATTAATAATGGTAATATTCCAACGCAGCTGATAATAATACTCCAGATAGGAGCTCCATTTTGATTTTTTCTAGCGAATAATGATGGCATGAATCCATCTTGCGCTAATCCTAAAGCTATTTGACCACTAGTTAATACCCAGGCGTTCAATGTTCCAATACAAATAATTGAGGCGATTATTGAAATAACTATATGCCATTGACCTCCAAAAATTATTTGAGCTGCATCAACATAAGGGGCGCTAGAATTAATTAAATCTTGCTTAGGAATCACACCAATTATTCCAATATTATTAATTAAGTATAATAGAGCAACACATGTTGTTCCTGTTACTATTGCTCTTGGAATAGTTTTGGATGGATTAATTACCGAGCCAGCTTGAGCAGTTGCTGATTCTAGCCCAATGAATCCCCAAAATGTTAGTAATACTACTTGACCGATAATCTTAGATAAGGGTAAGTTAGGGGCGTTTTGCTCTATGACAAAATTACTGCTATCAAATTTATACAATAAAGCTGCTATAGGGACTATTATTAGTGGGATAAATTTTAATAAGGATAATATAAATTCCATGCGTCCAGCTGTACCTATTCCTTTTAGATTTATCAGCATAATAGCTAGAAGTAATATTACTTCTAAAGATAGATATAGAAAGCTGTTATATTCACCAATTAAAGGAGATAAATATCTTATTGACGAGATAACCACAGTTGCTGAACTAACCGAAGATATTATCCAATAGGTCCAACCGGTAAAAAAAGCTGCTGAATTACCAAAAGTATTTTTTAAATATACATGAGGCCCCCCTGTTTGAGGGAATTTTGAGCAAAGTATAGCAAATAAAAGAGATAAGACGATAGCTGCGCACGAAGATATTATCCAGCCAGCTATACTATAAACTCCGAAAGGAACAAGGCTTGTAGGTAATATTAAAACACCTGTACCTATTTGACTTCCAGTAACTAAAGCAAAAACAGCCCAAAAACCAAGTTTTTGGTTGGAAAAATTTGTTTCTTGCGACATATAAAATGCAATAATTTAATTAAAAAATAATTATTTCAAATACTCTTAATTTAAAACAAAGTAAAATTTTGAGAGAGACTCAACCACTACCGGCTGAGAGCCGGTAGGTTGATGGTAGGGACTAGAAGTGCCGTAGAGTTTAAGCTAAAGCTTATTCCAATCTAATGTTAGAAATAGAAGTTGGGTTATGAGCTGCTGGATGGTTATTTATATACTCATTAATTACTTCATCTGTAATATGACCACTTGTTGTAATAAAATAACCTCTGCCCCAAAAATGCTTCCCGCAATATCTCTTCTTTAATTCTGGAAATTCTTGTTGTATTCTACGTGAAGTTCTACCTTTCGCTCTTTGTACAAATTCACTTACTGCTATATTAGGAGGTATCGATACTAAAAT
>JAJIYR010000009.1 GCA_020881085.1 Rickettsia endosymbiont of Bryobia graminum
TATATATTTGCTCATTCCTCCATATTACGCCGCAAGCGGCCGGGAATATACCTAAAAGAGATTTAAAAAATAATAATCTTTTAATTATTTCGTAGTTTATATAGCTAGATGATTAGATAAAAATGGTCGTTATTTTAATAATAAAAATCATATTGAAGTTTTGTATCAGATGTGATACTATAAATTTATGGAAATAAATAAATTTTGAGCATTTTATGCCTGCTAAACGATTATTGGTATCTTTAGATGAAGATATTTTTAATGAAATTGCAAATCTTGCTAAAATCAATAATGAATCATCATCTAGTATAGCAAAACACCTTATCATTGCTAGTTTGGAACTTCAAGAAGAGAAAATGTTTGCCAAATTGGCAGATGAAAGAATGCGTAATACTAAAGAATGGTTTAGCCATACAGATGCTTGGAAATAATGTATAGTCTTATATATTCGGACCAAGTTGTATATCAAGATATTCCTAAACTCTCTATACCAGTTAGGTCTTTAATAAAGTTGACTATAGAAAAGAAACTATTATCTGACCCAATAAAATTTGGTAAACCTTTAAGATACAGCTTCAAAGGCTGTCGCTCTCTTAGAATCGGTGATTATAGAGTCATTTACCAAATAGTAGATACCACTATTAAGATATTAGTGATTCAGCACCGCAAAGATTGCTACAATTAGGGGTAACAAAATCTTAATTAGAAGAAAACCTAATTATTAGATATATTTTTATAATAGTTCTTATAAAAATACCAATTATTTTATTTGAATTTTTATTATTAAAATAACGACCATTTTTATCTAATCATCTAGCTATATAAACTACGAAATAATTAAAAGATTATTATTTTTTAAATCTAAATTTAGTAAATTGTGGGAGTAGATTAGAGTCAAATAAAGTGAGCCAAAGGAAAATATAGAATCAATTAAAATGAGCCAGACTGTATTTTTAAAGTCAGTTAATTTGAGCCGCTTATTGCCGATGAAAGCGAGCCAATGTCATTTCGAAAGCGAGCCGCTACAACTACTGAAGTTTTGTTCAGAAGATTTAACACTGTCAGTATCTTTAGTAGGAGCAACCCTACCAACCATTTCATCTAGTGATACTTGAAAATAATCTGCTAGAGCTACTACAATTTGACTATTTAAAGTTTTTTGTCCTCTATTACTATTAACAAAACTATGTAATGAATTATTACTAAAACCTATAATTTGACTGAGTTTATATAAATTTATGTTTTGTTCTATTACTTTATCTTTTAGAAATTTCTTTATATTAGCTATTATCTCTTCTGAAGTAATTTCATTATTAGGTGAAGTAATATATTCATTTCTGCCAATAACTTCATCAATTGAACATTTAAAATAATTAGCAATTTTAAGTATATTATTTATTGTGGGGTTTAATTTAAGCCCTTTTGTTATATCAATTACAGTGGAATAAGGAATACCACTATTTCTAGAAAATTCTTTTCTTTTTAACTTTAATCTCTTTTGGGTATATTCCCCGCCGCTTGCGGCGTAATATGGAGGAATGAGCAAATATATACACAAAAGTCATAATGTTACGGTACTACTGTATCACATGGTATTTCCAGCAAAATATCGCCGAGCAGTGTTTGACGTATACTGAATTAACTTGAAGAGTTAGAGAAATGGTTAACGGTAATAGTTTGGAAATTATCGTTTATTAAGGTACGTAACCTATCTTTATAATTGCCGATGTTGCTGAAAAATTTGTTTATTGCTTCTGAAAATTGTTCAAAATTATGATAAAATTTATTATTAGTTCTAGTACTGTGCATAAACTTTCATAATCTCTCAATTGGGTTAAGATTTGGACTATATGGTGGCAAAAATACTAGCTCTATTTTACTACAATTTACTAGGTATTACTTAACTTTCTTGGATTTGTGGTAACTAGCATTGTCACAAATTAAATATATTCTTTCCTTGGCACTATTCTCCTCTTCCAAATATTTCAGTTAGGTCACTTTTTTATAATATTTTTGTTACCGCTTTTGCGATAGATGGATTTGAGACTATTAGTTTATGTTGTATATTATCCTTATGTAAGTTGAATTAATTAATCATATCCATAAATACTATTACAACTTACACAATCTTTCTTACACCCTCAAACTTTCTTACACACTCTAATCCTACGCATAACCTTCCCTAATCTCTCACGTGGTTCAACA
>JAJIYR010000010.1 GCA_020881085.1 Rickettsia endosymbiont of Bryobia graminum
CTATGCGTCCGTCTCGTTCTGTCTTATGACGTTCCTTCAACTTCTCTCTTTGTTCTTCTGTCAATACATTCTTACTCATAATGTCCTAAACTCTACAATAGCTCTCCTATCTTTGCAACCCTTCATTTACGAACAGTATACCGCTTGACAATGTTGTTATCCTGAATTAGCTAACCATAAGCTTATGATAAATTATTATCTAAGCTTGTGTTAGTTAAAATATATTCTATTGATTTTTGTGTAGAAATAATAGCGAGCTGATAGTCATATTCAATCATTAAGTAATAAGTATAATATTCATGGATGTTATCTATGGTAATATTATTAATATCTCCTTTTCCAAGTAAAATATCTACTTTATCATCATCTAATTTAAGTTTTTCACTTGTGATTACAATATTTATTAAGTTATTATCAAAAGGAATAGAGTATAAATGACGATAAACTGTAAACGACCTATAAGTTTATTAGCACTATTTTGAATTAAGTTAGTAGCTTTTTCTTGATAATCCTTAGATTTTGTTAATTGAATACTATTATCTATAACACCTATTGAACCGGCAAAATCATGGCATATCTTCTCATTTAAAGCTTGGCATAATCTTACTGATATCATAAAGACCTATACAAGTGTGTCTAAAAAAATAGTTAGGCAATAATGGAAAGTAGTTCACGATAAAATAATACTAGGAACATATAAATATTATAGCATTACTTAAATTTACAGTTTTTATTTTAGTAAATAGATTTCATCCTCCATAATCCACTGAGGTAATTATGGCTCTAAAGAAATAAGCTCTCTATGAATATAAAAAGCTTATTTTTTAGATTTTACTTAGCTACTCCGTCTTCAGCTACAGTAACATCATTTTGATTTTTATCTCTTGCGTAATCCTGCGCTTCAGATTCAGATCTTGCTACGATTACAATAACATTGGCACTAAGACTTGCATGCAATCTAACCTCTACAGTGAAAACACCCGTTGATTTTATGGGCTTATCAAGAATAATATTTAAATGCGATATCTGTTGAGAACAAATTTGAGATAGATTTTCAGCAATTTCTTTATTATTTACTGATCCAAATAACCTTCCATCATCAGCAGATTGTCTAATAAAAACTAGCTCTTTGTTATTGATAACATTATTAATAACATTCGCTTCAGATCTTGCTTGCTCATCTTTTTGTTCAAGATCGTGTTTCTGGGTCTCAATTAATTGCTTATTAGCTTCTGTTGCTCTAATCGCTAATTTATTAGGAAACAAATAATTACGAGCATATCCATCTTTTACATTAAAGATTTGCGCAATTTTTCCTAATGTTCTTATAGGTTTAATTAAAATAACTTCCATTTACTTACCTCTCTTAAATTTGGAATACAAAAGGCAATAATGCTAGAATTCTTGCACGTTTTATAGCTTTCTTTAATTCTCTCTGCTTTTTAGCACAAACATTAGTAATCCTACTAGGTAACATTCTACCACCTTCTGATACAAATTTTATCAACAAATCAGGATTTTTATAATCAATAGCTGGAGAGTCTTGAATAGATAACGGACACCCTCTGCGCTTTCTGAAAAATACTCTTTTGTTTCCTTTATCAGATATTTTAGTTACTGATTTCATCTCAATAGATTCATTTTTTGACATCAAATATTTCCAATTTATTTGTTTAAGTTAATTATTAATTAATGTTAAGCATTAATTGTTACATCAACTGTCCCTTCACTCTTTGAATTCTTACTACTTTTCAGAATTGCTGAAGGCTCACTACTAATTATATCAACTTTAATATTTTGAAAACGAATAATATTTTCGCTTAATTTCATTTTTCTGTCCATTTCATTTATTAGCGCTGCATCAGCTTTAATGCCAAGCAAAACATAATGACCTTTTTTATTATTATTAATCTTATACGCTAGGTTTCTTAAACCCCAATACTCAGTTTTAATAACTTCACCGTTATTATCTTTAACGATTTTAGTAAAATCATCGGTAATTTTATCTACATCAGCCGATGAAATATCTTGGCGTATGATAAAAACTGACTCATAAAAAGACATATATAAGAATCTCCAGATACAAAAAATAAAGCATTTATAACAATTAAATTGATTTAATTCAAGCATTATCTTTCATTAAGTGATAACATATAGCTAAGCCGATTGAGTTAATTGCATAGCGAAGGTTATTGCATCTAAGAAATCATCAAATCGTTTAATAACTTTTCTTAAGTTACGTTTAAAATTTGCCCAGAATTTCTCTATAGGGTTTAAATCAGGAGAGTAA
>JAJIYR010000011.1 GCA_020881085.1 Rickettsia endosymbiont of Bryobia graminum
TTCCCTTTCTCATATTCTGTCATAGTCATCCTATAAAATAAGTCCTATTTACTTATTTTATATAGGACGACTATGACTTCTTCAAACTAAAGTTTCTCCACCTGAAGGTGGAGGTTTGAACCATCAGCTGGATAATCAAAAACCACACCACAATCTATATGAGGTACATTTTGATTATCTTTAAGTATTAACAACCGATTTTTATCTAAAATTGTAGCTAGCATACTTTCTCTTTCATTAGTGATAGATGGATAATTTAGTCTTAATATTAATTCAGCAGATATATTAGTTTTGCCGCATCCACCTTTACTAGTCCAAATAACAATTTTTTTATCCATAATGAATACTTTTTGTACTATAAAAAATGTTTTTATCTTTTTTTAAAAGATTAAATATATTCTAATACTTTATTATATAAAAGAGTTTTTATATTCTACCTACCATTTTATCAATCGATACATCAAAATAATCAGCTAAAGTAATTAAAATACGAGAACTAAATATTTTAGTATTATTTTTGTTATTTAGGAAAGTAAATATAATGGTTTCACCTAATTGAAGTGTTTTAGACAAATAATATGGACTCATATTATGAGTGATTAATTTATTGTTAATAAACTGTTTTAAGTTAGTTGATAATTCAGTTTGAGTAAGATTTAAATTATATTTATTACTTTTAGTTAAAATATCACTATTTCTTCCAATAACTTCATCTATAGAACAATTAAAATAATTAGCAATTTTAAGTATAGTAATAAATGAAGGATTTATTTGTGTTGCATTTAGTAATTTACTAGTAACAGTATTAGAAACATTGCTACCTTTTATAAAATCTTGCCTTTTTAATTTTAGTTCTCTTAACCTTAAAATTAAAAATAATTGTATATTTTTACTAATAGACATAGTGTGTTATTATTTCCTTTTAAATAGAAAAATTTTTATTGACTAATAAATTTTTTTACAATAATCTTATAGTTAAACAGTAAATACTAAAATTTCCGATCTAAGTATTTACTGACATTAATTTCCAATTGCCATTGAAAACAGGTTTATATCATGAGCATACAATATCATTATAATATTCGCAACGAAGTAGTGTCTAGACAAGGCAATACTACTAAGTATTGCACTAATGTTGTCAATCACAAATCATTTAGCACAACAATTAAACAGCTTGCTACAGCAGTATTGATTATCCCTTCCTTTAACGTAAATACAATCTAGGTAGACTATAGGATATATACTATCAAGTGCTCTATTCTGCCAAGCAGTCATTTCCTCTAAAATACCATCAGTTACCTTTGATATTAACTCTGGTGATACCTTAGTAGAATATAGTTCTTCCAAGTGACCCTGTATTTCCCTAATGGTCATACCTCTAGCATATAGGGATATTACTTTATCATCAAATCCTTCAAATTTACGCACTCCTTTGGGAATTATAAGAGGTTCAAATTCTCCTTCCCGATCCCTTGGTACTTCTATGCTTAATTTACGCCCCTCAGAATCTATTAAAGTCTTGTCATAATGACCATTACGTCTATTATATGAATCTTTTTCATTTTTAGAATGTTTCTCATAACCTATATGAGATTCCATCTCTTTTTCTAAAATCTTATTTACTATCTGCTTTTTAAATTCTTGAAATATACCTTCCTTGCCAAATATCTCAGATGGATCACTTTGTGATAGTATTTCTGATACTACTCTCTCTATAGTAGTATTTGATACTTTGCTCTTATTCTTCATATTAACCTCATGTAAGTTGTTTTTATTAATTTTATTCTTAACTATTTTTACAACTTACACAAACTTTCTAACACCCTC
>JAJIYR010000012.1 GCA_020881085.1 Rickettsia endosymbiont of Bryobia graminum
TTGTCATTGTTCCTTCTTTGTATTTATTTATTACTTTGTTCCTTAAATCTTGGCTATATGCTCGCATAAATCATTATCTAACTTTTTAAACTATTCTTATACAGCACTTATCATAATAGTTCAATCGGGTTAGATATAATTAGATTGATCTGTTGTTGGCTTTGACAGCTTAGAATTAGTTGTGTCGGCATTCGATTGAGTGGAACTAATCGGTGTGGTAAAAACATTTTCATCTTTGTAAACATCTGCTTTGGAGCTCTCTTGTTTTTTTGACATATAGTTACTCTATTAGATTAAAAAATTTATTTGAATAAGCTAACATAAGACATTATTGAGATCAATAGCTGAGCAAAGGTTTTTTTAACTAATTTGTAATATTTTGATATTATTGTGGTAGATGTTAAATATTTTTAATCATTATCGTTGATAATATTGAAGCTTTATAAGGTTCTTTTGTATGGCAAGAACGTCGATAGCTAGGATATTTATGTTTATTGTCCGTGAGTTTAGTACTATAAGTGTCTTGTGATATTTTAATTATATGGTCAATGCCAGATTGTTGTAATTGCTGTTCCACATAGCTAGGTAAATCAAACATATAATGTTCTGCCTTGCTAGAAGGGATGAAAAATTGTGAATTATTAGTTTGTTGTTTGATAAAATTATCGTGGAATTTACTATCTACCTCGTATGAAAATTGAGCTATAGCTGGTCCAATTACTGCAGATAAGTTTTTTGCTCCTTTATTTTCCATTAATTTTACTAAATTATGGACTATGCCTTCTTTTGCTCCTCTCCATCCGCAATGAGCTGCTCCTATAACTAAACCATCTTTGCTTGTAAGTAAAACAGGTGCGCAGTCAGCCGTTTGAATAGCAAGTATTAAATTCCCTTTGGTAGTAACAGATCCATCTGCTACTATATTAGTATCATAATCCTTTAATAAATCGGCATCAATAATGTCAGTGGTATGCTCTTGATGTAATATAAAGATATTTTCTGCTTGATAATAATTGATAATAAAGTTTCTATTATTTTGAATATCATGAGCAGATATAGAGCTATTTTTTTTATTATAAATATGATTAGATTCATTGAAACTTAAGTCAAAAATTTTATAATAAACTTTATTCTTTATCAATTCATTCATATGTCTCTTCTACAATATTTTATCAATAAATTATCAGATCGTTTAAGGCAAAGCAATAGATTAGAAGAGGTAATAAATGAATTTCAAGAAAACCATTATTTATTGCCTTGTGTAGGAGTAGAAATAGAATTTTATTTAAGTGAAAATATTAATGTTGAGCAATTTGAATTATTGCTTGGAGTAAAGCTTAAAAAAGAAAAGGGTAATAATCAATATGAAATAGACTTGCCCCCTTCCATTAATATAACTCATGTTACGCAGTGAAGGTTGAAAGAAGAGAGAAATTGCTATAAAAAAGGAGAGAATAAAATACAATCTGGGTAATAAGAATTGAAAGAAAAATTACTTGATATATATACGGACTACTTAATTAGCCAAAATTAATTCTTGATTATCCAGCTGATGGTTCAAACCTCCACCTTCAGGTGGAGAAACTTTAGTTTGAAGAAGTCATAGTCGTCCTATATAAAATAAGTAAATAGGACTTATTTTATAGGATGACTATGACAGAATATGAGAAAGTGAAACATACGGTATATTATCATAGGTATCACATAGTATGGATAACAAAATACCGTTATAAAGTATTAACCCAAGTTATCAAAGAAAGGATTCGGGAAATAATAGCTCAAGTTTCAGAGGAAATGAATATTAGGATAGTAAAT
>JAJIYR010000013.1 GCA_020881085.1 Rickettsia endosymbiont of Bryobia graminum
ATTGAAAGACCATCATCTAGAGCTTTGAATAGTTTTGTTCTTAAATCGTAACTGTAACTGCTTGCCATAATTTATTTCCTATTAATTTATACCATATTATATTAACATATAATGTACCTACTTCCTATGGTTTTGCTATATCCTATAAGTGCCTGATTCATAACTTAATAATTGTTCTTCTGTTATTTTCAATAATTTTGCTAATTTCTTACTAGAAATATTTTTGGCAATTCTTAATAATTTAATTCTTTTACCAATAAATTCATCTATTTTTGCTAAGTCCTCTTCGTAGATCATTATTGAAATCTTTTTACTATGCCTTGGTGAAACCAAGAGGATTCGAACCTCCGGCCTAGTGATTAGGAATCACTCGCTCTATCCTGCTGAGCTACGGTTTCATCTTGAGAAATTATACCAAAGCTTTTAGCAGTTGCAAGCGTGTGATATGAAGTCTATTGGGTTAATAGGCCGGTTATTTAGTAAGACTTCAAAATGCAAATGTTCTCCAGTACTATTTCATGTATTACCTTGTAAACCAATAAGTTGGCCCCGAATTACGTCTTCTCCTGTTTTAACATAAATTTTTCGTAGATGAGCATATTTCATAATGAAGCTAGTTGAATGTTTGATTTCTATTAAATTTCCATAATGATTTTTATTACTGACATTTATAATTCTTCCCTCCGCTGCGGCATAAATAGGTGCTGCCTTACGGCCTATTAAATCAGTTCCACAATGGAATTTATGACGTCTTTTTCTTGGATGTTTACGCATGCCATAATGGCTAGTAATTTTAACATTAGATTCTGGTAATAGTATGGGGATAGAAGACATAACCTTATCTAGCTTAGCCAGGTCATTAAGAGTGTTTGGGCTATTTTGCTTTTTAATATGATGTAATTGTTCATGAGTTAGAAATTGGTATTTATTATTTAAATTTAAGAGTAAATTTTTAGTTCTAAATAATTTGAGAGATGACTGTTTGTTTATATTCTTATAAGAAGAATATCTAAATTTTCTTAAAAAATATTTATTATATGCGGCCTCATTAATAATCCGACCAAGATCTTTTGCAAAGATATACTCAATTAACTTGAAGAGTTGGAGAAATGGTTAACAGTAATAGTTTGGAAATTATCGTTTATTAAGATACGTAACCTATCTTTATAATTGCCGATGTTGCTGAAAAATTTGTTTATTGCTTCTGAAAATTGTTCAAAATTATGA
>JAJIYR010000014.1 GCA_020881085.1 Rickettsia endosymbiont of Bryobia graminum
TATGCGTCCGTCTCGTTCTGTCTTATGACGTTCCTTCAACTTCTCTCTTTGTTCTTCTGTCAATACATTCTTACTCACAATGTCCTAAACTCTACAATAGCTCTCCTATCTTTGCAACCCTTCATTTACGAACAGTATATCACTCTTAATAACAGAGAATGCTGCACCTATAATTGTTTGATCGTCATTAGACTTAGTATCAATACCAATTATTCCACCGCCAGATTTTACTTTATAACCAAAGTCTTCACTTGTTCTCCTTTGATTTGCCTGATGGTAAATAGGCATAAACCATACATCAGTTTTTGCTTGCTCTGAGGGGTTATCATCACCAGAAGCCACAGGAGACACATTATCTTTATTAATAGTATTTACCATACTTATCCTATTGATCCTATTTCTTAATGTATTATGAAAGTCAGTGACTGTATGCTTTGTCGTTTCTCTTACTCTAGTATTTATTGCAACGTTTTTCTCAATTGCTGTACCTCGGGCTTTTGAATCAGGAATTTTACCCGTATCAGTAACTAATTGCAATGCATCTCCTTTACCTTTAAAGAAATTTTGAGCATTTTTTAGTATTATACCTCTAGGAGAAGCTGCTGGTCCATGAAATAAATCCTGAAGCCCTATCTCTAGCACTGTGTTTTCACGCACTAATTTTATTTGATCACCTTAAGTTTTAGCAGACCATCCGGTGTAGGCTTGATTTCTTGCAAGCTTGATACGATTTAAATCTATATTACCTCCGTTAGAATTTATAAATTCATACTCTTCCGGCGCATCTACAGCAGGTAATACAACTCCTGGAGCTTCATTAACTACTACTTTAATAGAACTGCGACCTGCAATATCTATAGGAGTTTTTACATCTATTGATCCAAGGATTTTTGCTGCAGACAGAGTAGTATCAATAGATGTATTACGACCCCATGCGGAATGTTTATTATTTTGATTATCCTGAAACACTAAATAACTCATGTTACGCAGTGAAGGTTGAAAGAAGAGAGAAATTGCTATAAAAAAGGAGAGAATAAAATACAATCTGGGTAATAAGAATTGAAAGAAAAATTACTTGATATATATACGGACTACTTAATTAGCCAAAA
>JAJIYR010000015.1 GCA_020881085.1 Rickettsia endosymbiont of Bryobia graminum
TAATGAGTATATAAATAACCATACAGAAGCTCATAAACCAACTTCTATTTCTAACATTAGATTGGATAAGCTTTAGCTTAAACTCTACGGCACTTCTAGTGCCTACCATCAACCTACCGGCTCTCAGCCGGTAGTGGTTGATATCTCTTTTCTATCTCTAAACATACTTCTCGTAATACTTGATCAACTGATACGTCACACACTGCTCGGCGATATTTTGCTGGAAATACCATGTGATACAGCAGTACCGTAACATTATGACTTTTGTGTATATATTTGCTCATTCCTCCATATTACGCCGCAAGCGGCGGGGTATATACCCAAAAGAGATTTAAAATTAACGCAAACTCTAATAGCTATTATGTGATACCTAAAACTAAAAAGCAAAGTACAATAAGAGATTACCAAGTTTTAATAAAGATAATCTTACAATCCATATCTATAAATTCCTGAGGGCAAGAATCTATTTAATCCCACAAAAACTATCCAAGCACTATAAACACATAGTATAGTACTTTAATATTTTAGTAAATTATAATATAGAAAATAAGGAAAAATATGAGTTGGTTGCGGGGGTTGGATTTGAACCAACGACCTTCAGGTTATGAGCCTGACGAGCTACCAGACTGCTCCACCCCACGACAATTATACAGTCAATTAATACGAATTATCTAGCTTACTTCTCTTTAGTTCTAAAGTAATCTAATCGATCGGACTTGACTATATATAATAAGAACTTGGCGATTTTCACTCTCCACTGCCTAAAAAGCTAAGCATTGTTCCACGCGCTTCACGCCAAATTTATTTTTGACTATACTATCTTAACTTATATAAAGTAAAGAAAAAATTTTATTAATATTATTTCTTACCAAAAGTAAGCCCAGCAAATTTCTTATTGAAATCACTGATGTTTTTATTAGATTGGTTAACTATATTACCAGCTTCTTTAGTCCAAGCTGGGTGTTTTCTATAATCTACATCCATTAGGATCTCATCTAAAGAACCACCTGAGTTAGTTTCAAAAGTATCGCTACTAATAACAATCTTTAGTTTCTTATATTTTGGGTGAATTCCTTCTCTCATATTGAACCACCGGCTATTTTTTTAGTTATTTCTTTTTTAATAACTTGCGCTTTATCTGAAAGTACTTCGTTTGATACTTTAATCATATAAGCATCAAAACCACCTACTTTCTCAACAGAACGCATAGATTTTGCATTTACTGACAATTTATATTCTTGTCCTGTAATATCGCTTGAATATCTTACAACTCTTAGATTAGGCTCAAAACGCCTTCTAGTTTTTCTTTGTGAGTGAGATACTTTATTACCGTATAAAACCCCAACTCCGCTAAGCTCACATTTACGAGACATTACGACTCCACATACATATCTTCAATAGTTGACGTTTATACTATTAATAAGGCATAGTGTCAATTATATTTGTATATAAAAATAGATTTATATATTTTATATATAAATTATTAACTGAGTTGACCCTTAGCATTACCCATAAGTATGATACAGTAGGAAGAAGCTATAAAATATAGTATAGTAAATTTTTGTACTAAAATCCAAGGGTGTAATATGAGAACAACGGAGTTATGTTGGATAGAACAAGAATTTAGTGGTATAAG
>JAJIYR010000016.1 GCA_020881085.1 Rickettsia endosymbiont of Bryobia graminum
TTGGAGAAACTTAAAATCAAAACTAAGCTTAATCATTTTGCTATAAAGTATAAGTTATTGGTAAAAGCTAATCAATCTGCTTTTAAGGAATTACATAATATGAATGCTATTACAGCTTAGTGCGTAACATGAGTAAAATAACTAAAAACTATCAAAATTCACGTAATTTCCGCCTTGTAGACCAGATAGTAGCAGGCTTTAAAGGTCATTTATTAAAAAATATATTTTTAGTGGTTTTATTTTGGATATTTTTTTCAATTTTCATTGAAAACTTCTGTAACTTATTGAAGTTTATGCATGTAAGGATATAATATCAATATCAAAAAATTTAGTAATAATTTGGGGTTACCTAAAAAACAGAAAATGATTAATAATAATTTTATTTTAACATTATCAATTCGCTATTTTAGAGCCAAGAAAAATGAAAAATTTGTTTCAGTTATCTCTGGCTTTTCTTTGATGGGAGTTACTATAGGCGTTGCGGCACTAATAGTAGTAATGTCAGTTATGAATGGGTTTCATTATGAATTAACCAAAAATATTATCGGATTAAATGGAGATATTACTATTACTCCAGTAGCTCGTTCTATTAATAACTATAAAGAAATAAAAGAAAAGCTTAATGATAATGAATATATTAAGCATATTTCTCCAACAATAATAGGGCAATCACTTGCTCTTGGTTCTAGAATGAATAGTGGAGTAATAATTAGGGGGATAGATTTCTGTGATTTAAAATATAAGAATGAGATTCTCCAAAATGTAAATTCTGGAAGTTTTGATGATTTTTGGGGTAAAGAAGTAGTAGCAATTGGTAGTGAGCTTGCTCGTAATCTTGGGGTTGGAGCAGGAGAGAAAATAAAACTAATTTCACCAAATTCTATTTCTACTTTTTTTGGCAATATGCCAAGGTCAAAAGATTTTTTGGTTATAGCAACTTTTACTAGCGGTATGTTCGATTATGATTCTGCAACAATTTTAATGCCTCTTGCCGCTGCTCAAAACTTCTTATCTTTGGGAGAAGAGATTAATTTAATGGAAATTAATACAATGCAGCCGTCAGAAGCTGATTTTTTTTCTTGGGATATACAAAATATTTTAGGAACAGAAGTAAAAGTAAGTAGTTGGCAAAAAAGTCATTTACAATTTTTAAATGCTTTGGCTGTTGAACGGGTAGCCATGTTTACTATTCTTTCTTTAATAATTATGGTAGCTGCTTTTAATATTGTTTCAAGTTTATTTATGTTAGTGAAAGATAAGAGGTCTGACATTGCTATATTACGTACTATTGGAGCAAGTACTAGACAGATTATGTTCATCTTTATTTGTAATGGTATGTTTATAGGTTTATTGGGAACTTTTCTTGGGATAATATTAGGTACAGCTTTTTCTTATAATATCCAATCTATCAGAAATATTCTAGAAAAAATTACTGGAACTAAAATATTTGAAGCTGCCGTATATTTTTTATATAGCTTACCATCAGAGGTAAAAGGAGAAGATGTGTTATTAGTATCTACTATTTCTATAATTCTTTGTTTTTGTGCTACTATCTATCCTTCCTATAAGGCAGCTAAATTAAATCCTGTAGATGGATTACGTTATGAATGAAATATTAAAATTACAAAATATATCCAAACAATATAAGCAAGGAAAGGCTATTATTGAAGTGCTTAATAACGTTAACTTAACTGTTAAACAAGGAGAACTAGTAGCCATAATAGGGGCATCTGGCAGTGGCAAATCAACTTTATTGCATATTGCAGGGTTACTTGATGTTCCAGATAGTGGATTAGTTGAGATAGTCTCTAACAAAAGTAGTAATAAAGATTTGCTTAGGTTGCATAATATTGGTTTTGTTTATCAACAACATCATTTGTTAAAAGATTTTACTGCTTTAGAAAATATTGCGATGCCAAGACTCATTTCTGGAGCAGATTATAAATTAGCTCTTGAAGATGCTAGGCAATTATTATCAGAATTAGGATTAGAAGGTAAAATAAATAATCTACCAGGGGAGTTATCTGGTGGTGAGCAACAAAGAGTGGCTGTTGCACGAGCTATGATCAATAATCCGAAAGTAATTCTAGCTGATGAGCCGACAGGTAACTTGGATCCTAATACTGCTGAAGAAGTATTTAATTTATTCCTAAAAACTGCAAGTGTAAAAAATACTGCTATGATTATAGTTACCCATAATCATGAGATAGCCAAGAGAATGCATAATGTATATGAATTAAAGAATGGTATACTGAATTAACTTGAAGAGTTGGAGAAATGGTTAACGGTAATAGTTTGGAAATTATCGTTTATTAAGGTACGTAACCTATCTTTATAATTGCCGATGTTGCTGAAAAATTTGTTTATTGCTTCTGAAAATTGTTC
>JAJIYR010000017.1 GCA_020881085.1 Rickettsia endosymbiont of Bryobia graminum
TAAATTGTAGTAAAATAGAGCTAGTATTTTTGCCACCATATAGTCCAAATCTTAACCCAATTGAGAGATTATGGAAGTTTATGCACAGTATTACAACTAATAATAAATTTTATCATAATTTTGAACAATTTTCAGAAGCAGTAAACAAATTTTTCAGCAACATCGGCAATTATAAAGATAGGTTACGTATCTTAATAAACGATAATTTCCAAACTATTACCGTTAACCATTTCTCCAACTCTTCAAGTTAATTGAGTATATTATGGTAAAATATAGAGTAGAAACCGATTCATTTGGTGAAATAAGAGTAGAAGACCAATTTTATTGGGGAGCTCAAACCCAAAGGTCTATAGAAAATTTTAAAATAGGTACTCAAAAAATGCCTATTAATCTAATTAAAGCATTGGCTATTTTAAAAAAGTGTGCTGCTTCAGTTAATAATGAATTGGGAAATCTTAATCCGGAAATAGCAGGGGTGATAGATCAAGCTACTACTAGAATACTAAATGGGGAATTTGATGATCAGTTTCCGTTAGTGGTTTGGCAAACAGGTTCTGGCACTCAAACCAATATGAATATGAATGAGGTAATAGCTTCTATTGCCAATCAACAATTAACTGGTCAAAAAGGTGGAAAAATCCCTGTTCATCCTAATGATCACGTGAATATGGCTCAATCATCTAATGACTCATTCCCAACCGCTATGAATATAGCTACTATACTTGCCAGTAAAGAGCAATTAATTCCTTCATTAGTAAAGCTTCATACAAAATTAGAAGAAAAAGCAAAATCTTGGAATAATATAGTAAAAATAGGTCGTACTCATCTCCAAGATGCAACACCAATAACATTAGGGCAGGAATTTTCAGGTTATGTAGCACAAATTACTTATTCTTTAGAAAGAATTGAAACATCACTTATCAAAGTATATTCTTTAGCACAAGGTGGTACGGCTGTAGGTACTGGTATTAATTGTCCCAAAGAATTTGCTATAAGATTTGCTGATAAAGTTGCTTTGCATACAGGTTATCCTTTTAAAACAGCTGCTAATAAATTTGAAGCATTAGCTACTAATGATTCATTAGTAGAGTTTTCAGGTACTTTAAATACAATTGCTGTCAGTTTAATAAAGATAGCTAATGATATTAGATTATTAGGATCAGGTCCAAGGTGTGGTTTTGGCGAATTACATTTACCAGAAAATGAGCCAGGGTCTTCAATTATGCCAGGTAAAGTCAATCCAACACAGGTTGAAGCTCTAACTATGGTTTGTGCTCAAGTCATGGGTAATAACCTTGCTGTTACTATAGCAGGATCGAATGGTCATTTAGAATTAAATGTTTTTAAACCTGTAATAATTTATAATATCTTGCAATCTATTGAATTAATTTCTACGGCAGTAAATAGTTTTGTTACTCATTGTATAGACGGACTTGCGCCTAATATAGATCAAATCAATAAATTAAGGGATAGATCATTAATGTTAGTAACAGCTTTGAATCCTCATATTGGCTATGATAACGCAGCAAAAATTGCGAAAACAGCGTATCAGGAAAATATTACCCTGAAAGAAGCGGCTATAAAATTAAAACTCTTATCAAGTGAAGAGTTCGATAAAATAGTAATAGCTGAAAAGATGGTATAGTAATAAAAGTAATCCCCGCCGCAAGCAGCGGGGTATTTTAGAAGAAAGCTAGCTGATGATCCTCATGCAGTTTCTTATATTCCATGCCTTGGTTTTTTACGTATTTTCCTATCATATTCTCATTTCCATGCTTACCTACCGT
>JAJIYR010000018.1 GCA_020881085.1 Rickettsia endosymbiont of Bryobia graminum
CTTTTCTTCCATGCTTGTATTTGTGTCGGATGAACTCCATATTTGCTACTAATTTGAGCTATTGTCATTTCAGCTTTTATTGTTTCTAAAACTATCTTTGTTTTTTCTACCGCACTATATTGTTTTGCTTTTTTGGACATATAATTTCTCTTTTGTATCTAAAAATTATATCTCATTCTAGAATTTTAGTAGTCCAGTTTTTCGCTAGCATTATAGTTAAGGTAATCTCAATAAGTATCGCCTTAAATCTTAAAATAGATTTTCTTATTCTTTGTCAATTCAATATTTTTAGTGAACTATAAAGAAATAATTTAGTAAGACAAAGCATAATAGCTTATAATTAATCTCTTTTAGAAAGAGATTAATTATAAATAAAAGTGGTTTAGTATTACATCAATAATATCTTATTTTGTAATATAAATAACTCAGAAGCAGCGTTTTTTGCTAATTTTAGCATCTCATTAAACTGATCTATAGAAAAAGGCTCTTTTTCTGCTGTGCCTTGTATTTCTATCAAATTACCATCACCAGATAAAACAAAATTAGCATCTACTTCAGCACTACTATCCTCCAAATAATCAAGATCTACTACTGCTTGCCCCTGATATATACCACATGAAGTTGCAGCTACTTGCCTAATTAATGGGTTAATTTTTAATATCTTCCTAGCCATCAATGATCTAATTGCTAGATGAAGCGCAATATAGCTACCAGTAATTGCTGCTGTTCTAGTTCCTCCATCAGCATTAATTACATCACAATCAATAATAATCTGCCTTTCTCCTAACATTTTCAAATCAACTGCTGCTCGCATAGACCTACCAATCAATCTTTGAATTTCTTGAGTTCTTCCAGATTGTTTTCCTTGAATAGATTCTCTTTTCATTCGTTGATTAGTAGAAGCTGGTAACATACCATACTCAGCAGTTACCCACCCTTGATTTTGCCCCCGTAAAAATGAAGGCACTGTTGTTTCACAACTAGCACTACACATTACATGGGTATTACCAAATTTAATCAGGCATGAACCATCTGCATTGTTAAGCACTGATGGTTCAATAGAGATATTCCGCAACTGATTATTCCTTCTCTTTGATGGTCGCATATAGGTTATTTTATAATTAATTCGAAGAGTATACTTGAAAATGTCAAGAAAAACACTATATGATAAAAAAATAAATTGTTGCAAGAGAAATTAACACCTAATTTTAAGAATATCATTAAAATCAACTTATTTAGCTAAGGTTTATTAATAAAGATAACTATAAGTAATAATACTATGAAATTAGGCATATATCAGCATTATAAAGGCAAATTATATCAAATTATCGGCCTTGCAAGACATAGCGAAACTTTGGAGGAATTGGTTGTATACCAAGCCTTATATGGTAGTTTTGGATTATGGATTCGCCCTGCTAATATGTTTAATGAATCTATTGTCATAAATGGGAAAAACATCCCCCGCTTTAAATTTCTTTTTAAACAATCTACTGAAATTAATAATTAATACGGTAACATAATGGAAAACCAATTAGATAAAGATACAACTATTCAAGATACAGAAATTACTAACGAAACTAATGAATTGAAAGAAGATTCTGAACAAGTTATTAATTTGGAGATTTTACAAGAAGTAGCCAACTTAAAAGAACAAAATGGAATATTACAAGATAAGTTATTAAGAACAGTTGCAGAGTCAGAGAACATAAAAAAGCGTTTAGAGAAAACAATTACAGATACTAGAGAATATGCTATTTTTTCTTTTGCTAAAGACTTGCTTGCAGTCAATGATAATCTAATTATGGCCTTAGATCATAAACCAAAAATTATTGAGGGTGAAGTTGCTAACATTGTTACTGGGATTGAGATGACCAAAAGTGAACTCTCTAGTATATTTGCAAAACATGGATTAGAAACTATTGAACCAAGATTAGGAGAAAAATTTGATTACAATATCCATCATGCTGTTTCTCAAATAGTATCTGAAGAATATGAACAAGATAGCATATTATCTGTAATGCAATTGGGATATAAAATAAAAGATAGGTTGCTTAGACCAGCTATGGTTCAAGTAACAAAATTACCAACCAAATAATCTTTATCGATGTCATTATTGCATATGCAGTAATGACATCGATAAATGCAAGAAATAATATTATAAATCTTTATACAACAAAATCTATGATTCTTGGTCCTGTTGCACTAAGTGTATAAATTTCTAGGATAGGTTATATTAACAATAATATAATTTATCAGGAATAACATGAGTAACACTAACCAAGAGAAGATAAAGCAAGCAGTAGATTTGCTATAGCTAACCCGATTGAATTACTATGATAAGTGCTGTATAAGAATAGTTTAAAAAGTTAGATAATGATTTATGCGAGCATATAGCCAAGATTTAAGGAACAAAGTAATAAATAAATACAAAGAAGGAACAATGACAATG
>JAJIYR010000019.1 GCA_020881085.1 Rickettsia endosymbiont of Bryobia graminum
ACCAAAACTGCAAAAAATACAACACCTTTTATAACACACTTCCTCTACCTATGAAAGTCATTTATTAACTCGGTCCTTTCTCCAACTTTCCCGCTCCCCCCACGATCTTTAGTATTGGGCCTATATATTAGGAACGCTTCTTGGGGAATTGGTGGGTTTTGGTCAGATGGATATTTGGTCTCGCCTGTTGGAATCAATGAGCATGTAATCAAACGGTATATAGAACATGAGGGGCAGGAAGATATGGGGCAAGCGCAGCTTGTACTCGACCTTTAGCTCGACACAGATACCACGGGGCTTGCCCCGTGGAGCGTTCACAGTAAACTCAACTTAAAATTTAATCATCTAATTCTTCAATTTGCTTTTTAGTTAAGCCAGTAGACTCAGATATTATTGTAATTGCCACTCCTGATCTTTTTAAGTTTCTTGCTATTTCTATTTTTTCTTCAGTTTTTCCGATCTGCATACCTCTAGCTTCGCCTCTAGCTTCAGCGGATTCAATCATGAAATCTTCGACAGCTTTGTTATCCATGATGCGTTTAATTTCCTGCTCATAAGCAAGGAGTTCTGCTTCATTCCAGTTAAACTGATTTAATGCTTCATAAGCACGCCCTACTACAAGATCACTACCTATAATTTTCTGCAGGTCAGCTTCACTTGTGTTAGCAGCATATTTAAAGAAATAGCACCATTTTTCGGTAATAGTTTTTAAGTCTTCAATTTTATCTACATTAAATTTAGGTAGTTCAATAAAGCTAAAAGAGAAATCCTTTAAATCGTGTTCAAAAGTAATTTTATCTAGGATAACATGATGAGAGATATAATCAGTTTTATCAGGGAAGATAATATAATCACTAATAGCAATAAAGATGACTTCCTTAAGGTTAGCATAGAGACCGTCTTGTTTTTGTCCTGCAGATAATTGCCTAGAATAAGCTTTAGCTGCATAATATTGAGCTCTTTTCTCAAAGCCTTTAGAAGGGGAGACTTGCATTTCTACGATGATTTGCGTACCATTTTGAGCTTTACAAAGAACATCGACGAGAGATTGCTTTTTATAAGCAATATCAGGGTCTTGGACAGGACTTAAGAAAGTAACATCCTGTATTTGTTCTGCATCTTTAAATTCCATGATGTCATTAATGAAATGAATAAGAATATCTTTGTTCTTTTCAGAACCAAAGATTTTTTTGAAGGCGACATCATTTTTAGGATCTAGGAACTTTGAAACTGCCATAATTAGTTACTAATATTTGTATTAACATATTATAGTACAAAATAGAAGATAAGTAAGTTATAAATTTGTTTTACATTTATCATCATCAATGAATGTAAAGCGGTACAAGCAAGTATTAGAGGTTATTATCTCTGATACACATAATGGTTTGCCTGCTTGTGTTAAAATGTCTGGCAATAGATGTGATAGTTTTGCCTTCTTGTAGTTGCTGTATAACCTGTTTTTTGTAATTCTGCTAAAATTTGTGGTCGTCCGAGAGTTTTACCATTTGCTTTAGCTCTCGCAAGCCCAGATTGAGTAGGCTCTATTAACAAATCACGCTCAAATTGAGCAACAGCATTAATTACTCCCATAGTCATTTTTCCAGCTGAACTGGTAAGATCAACGCCCCCAAGTGCAAGACAATGAACTTTAATTCCTATTTTCTCTAATTTATTAACTGTGATGCTTCTGAAGTTTTGACAAAAAACAGAGTATTGATCCGCAACGGCACTAGGTAAAGGTTAGAAAATTTTATATTAACTTCAGTTTTGTTTGATTTGCTTGTTTATTTTAAAACTAGAGTTAATTGGTTTGTGTGTTTTTATATATATAAAATTTACTAAAATTGCAGAATCAGTCAATTATTATTTAAGTACATTCATAAAACCCTAAAGGGTTCAAGAAAAAAATAATAAATTTTACACTTTTGAGTTAAACAATTTATAAAAATTATTTTGGTTAACTAATATATAGAAAAACTTTTTGTCAAAACTTCAGTTTACAAAAACTTAATAATCAACAATCTACAACAAAATTAGCAAAAGCCTTAACTCATCTTGGATATGGTAAATACTGGTCCCTTAAGAAATATTTAGAAAAAAGATATGTAGAACCATAGGCATAGGTTCGACTAAAAATTAGTTACTTTTCTTGAAAAATATCATTTCGGAAAAAAAAGTGCTTCCCCACTAGCAATGGCATTCGGTTAAGCATTGACTCCTTTTACCCTTAGCATTACCCATAAGTATGATACAGTAGGAAGAAGCTATAAAATATAGTATAGTAAATTTTTGTACTAAAATCCAAGGGTGTAATATGAGAACAACGGAGTTATGTTGGATAGAACAAGAATTTAGTGGTATAAG
>JAJIYR010000020.1 GCA_020881085.1 Rickettsia endosymbiont of Bryobia graminum
TGCTTCACTGATTTATCAGATACTTGTAATAATTTTACTGCTTCTCGTTTAAATTCATCTGTATATTTTATTCCTTTTGGCATTTCTTTTACTCCTTTTCTTTTATAGACTACGTGTCCGGAAAAGTAGTACTAGATCAGGATTAAACATCAACGAGATAAAGGTAGCGCACGCTCCCTTATCAATTTTGAAGGCTAACTTAGCTGTCTGCTATAGCTTATAATAATATTTTTTCAATTTTGGTTTACAAATAATCTATTATTTTCCTATACAAAAATTACTAAATATCTCTCCCAATATCTCCTCTACAGTAATTTTACCAGTGATATTACTAAGACTCCTGATAGTCATTCTGATATCTTCCGTAGCTAGCACTAAGTCTTTTTCAACATTAAAATGCTCTAAATATTCTAAGGCTTTTTCTACATAACGTCTTTGACGTTGTCTAGTGATATGCGGAGCTTCTGTTAGACCTGCAATATTATGAGCTATCTCTTCAATATTTTTTAATAATTTATCTAAGCCAACATTATTTTTAATAGATACTTTTAAATATTCTTTGTTTAATAAATCTATCTTCTCGTCTGAGTTAATTAAATCTATTTTATTAACTAATATTATAGTATTATCATCTATGAATTCTATAATATCTTTTAATTCATCAAAATATGACGAAGAACTATTAATTTTTACTATATCAAGAATAATTATCTTAATATCAGCTATTTTTGCTGATTGTAATGCCCTCTTAATTCCTTCCTGCTCTATTATGTCATTACTAAATCTAATACCAGCTGTATCTTGTAAGATAATTGGATACCCGCCTATATCCAAATGTCCTTCAACTACATCTCTTGTTGTTCCTTCTATATTTGAAACAATAGCCACATCCCTTTGCATCAAGAAATTAAGTAAACTAGACTTACCAACATTTGGAGCTCCAAGGATAGCAAGCTTTATGCCATTACGTAATAATTCTCCTTTTCTATTATCGTTAAGGTGTTTAATAATAGCAACTTTAAGCTCAGAACTAACTACAATTACTTTATCTAATACTTCCCTAGGTATATCCTCATCAGGAAAATCAATATAGGCTTCAAGCAAGCTAATAATAGTCAGAAGTGATTCTTTCCAACCATTATAAAGATCCTCTAACTCACCACCAAATTGTTTAACTGCTTGCCGATGTTGCCAAATAGTTTCCGCTTCAATTAAATCCGCTAATCCTTCTGCAGCAGTCAAATCAAATTTTCCATTTAAAAAAGCTCTACGGGTAAACTCACCTGGTTCAGCAAGCCTTACACCTTCAATATTTAATATCACCTCACTAAGCATTGCACTAATTGCTATACTTCCGTGAGTATATATTTCTACAACGTCTTCACCAGTAAAACTGGCTGGCGCTATAAAATATACAACCATTGCATTATCAATTAGTTCCTGATTTTTAGGATTAATAAGTTTCTTATAATAGATTTTTCTTGGTTCAAGATTTGTATCACCTACCAATAAATACTGTAATATATGTAAGCTATTAGGACCAGAAATTCGAAAAACCGAGACACCGGCTTTTCCAGCTTTAGAACTTTGCGCAAAAATAGTTTCCATTATAATTTATGCTTTTTAATTAAAATATATAGCTAAGCCGATTGAGTTAATTGCATAGCGAAGGTTATTGCATCTAAGAAATCATCAAATCGTTTAATAACTTTTCTTAAGTTACGTTTAAAATTTGCCCAGAATTTCTCTATAGGGTTTAAATCAGGAGAGTAA
>JAJIYR010000021.1 GCA_020881085.1 Rickettsia endosymbiont of Bryobia graminum
TAAATTGGAGAAACTTAAAATCAAAACTAAGCTTAATCATTTTGCTATAAAGTATAAGTTATTGGTAAAAGCTAATCAATCTGCTTTTAAGGAATTACATAATATGAATGCTATTACAGCTTAGTGCGTAACATGAGTTAACTAATTGTCCGGAAAACTAATACAAGATCAAAGTTAAATACTATTACTGGTGTCATTAGCACAATTGGTGGTGTTATGGACGGTATGAATAAACCGAAAGAGAAAGAAGAAATAGAAAAAAGTAAGTCAGAAAAACAGATGACTGGTAATGACAAATCTCCAGTTAATCAAGAAGTGCAAAGGCTTGTAGAAAGTATGCAAGGTAAGACTACGGTGAGTAAGTAAAATTTCTTCACCAGCTACTCCTGGTGCTCCTAAAATGGAAAAAGGTGCTGTTGCTCTAGGGTAATAATTTATGTACACTTAGAATTTTCCTAGATGGTCATGTTCCCCTTACCAGGCATGACCATCTTTTATTATTAGTAACTTATCTGGGCTATTTCTTAGGTACTGGGTCGTAACCACCTTGACAAAAAGGGTGGCATTTAATTATTCGCTTAAGAAATAACCATAATCCTTTAACATTGCCATGTTTTTGTATGGATAGCATAGCATATTTTGAGCATGTAGGATAAAAACGACAATTGCTTCCAAGGAGAGGGGAAATAAAGAATTGATAAAATTTAATTAGAATAATAAAAAGATTCATTTTAATAGTTTTGCAATAGTCTGATATGATTTAAAACCTTTATCTGGATCAATATCCATTAATTCTCTACCAAGTTTTTCATTATTATGTATGTCCCATAGACGACAATTATCAGGACTGATTTCGTCAGCAAGCATTACCATGAATTCCTTGCCATTGAATACCCTGCCAAATTCAAGTTGGCATTCAATAAGTCTAATTCCAATGCCAACAAATAGACCGCTTAGAAAATCATATACCCTAAGAGCTTGTTGTTTAACTTGAGATATTTCCTTAGTACTTAACCAGCCAAAGTTTAATATTTGATGTTCATTAATTATAGGGTGTTTTAATTCACTACTTCTGACTTTAAAATCAATAATAGGATGGTCAAGTACATATCCTTCTTCCATAGAAAATTCTTTAACAAATCGTCCGCAAGCCACAGAGGAAACGGATATTTGGATAGGGAATATATCGACTGATTGAATTAATTGCTCCCGCATATTTAACTTTTCAATGAAATGATTATCAATACCCACCATGTCAAGTTTAGTCATTATAAAGGACGAGATATTGTTATTCAGAACGCCTTTACCAGCAATATCAATAATTTTACCATTTTCAAGAGTCATTTTGTCAGTAAAAGCCATTATATAAGCAAAGTCTTCTTGGGATTGGTAAAGAATTTTACTAGATCCTTGATATAATTTTTCTTTCATTTAGGGCTTATAAAAATAGGTTAAATATATACTTGAGGCCAAGCCAGCTAGCAGTTACAACTAAAATGGCTAGTATAACACCAATTAAGGAAGTTGCAAATCCTATTAATACTGTTAATCCGTCACGATTTAAAAGTCCTAAAGACATTATAATAATACCGATAGCTGGAAGAGCATTAGTCAAAGGTAGTGGTATTATTATAGAAATAGAACAAATTACAGAAATTAACCCAACAATTTGTTCGCAATATATTGATTTTGTGAATTTAAATCTTGGTTTGATATATTTCTCAGTAAATTTGAGTATAGGTAAAACTTTATTACTTATTTTAATTAATAGATCGTTACTTATTTTATAATTATTGATTTTAGAAGGAAGAGAAACTCGCTTATAGCCAAAAAGCATTTGCATTGACAAAATTAATAATGGTATGCCCATAAGAGTTGTAAAGCCTGGTGGATATGGTATTGGAATAGCTATTGGTAAAGAAAAAAATATAATTGTTAACAGGAAGCCGTTCTCATGAAAATCCCCTAGTAATTCACTAACTTTAGTTGAAGATTCTTTATTTTTTTGTTCTAATCTACGGAAGATAGTCGATATTTTTGTACTATCTAAGGATCTATTATTAAAATGCATAATATGACTTTTTATATAAGAAGTATTTAATTAAATATTTCTTATATTACTTATTATGATTGGATCTGACAAGCTATATAAATATTTTATTTCCAGTAAAGGAATAAAAAATTTTATAAATATAAGTAAATCATCAATTTATTATTGATTTATCCAGCTGATGGTTCAAACCTCCACCTTCAGGTGGAGAAACTTTAGTTTGAAGAAGTCATAGTCGTCCTATATAAAATAAGTAAATAGGACTTATTTTATAGGATGACTATGACAGAATATGAGAAAGGGAAACA
>JAJIYR010000022.1 GCA_020881085.1 Rickettsia endosymbiont of Bryobia graminum
TTTGGCTAATTAAGTAGTCCGTATATATATCAAGTAATTTTTCTTTCAATTCTTATTACCCAGATTGTATTTTATTCTCTCCTTTTTTATAGCAATTTCTCTCTTCTTTCAACCTTCACTGCGTAACATGAGTTATTAATCAAACAGGGCTCAAATTCTTAGTACAGCAAACTCCACAAAACCAAAATGATGAAATTTGTAATAAAGTTAGTATGAGACCTTGACATAGGCATCTAGTTTATATATATTGCCTCTATTACTTAAAGAACCTCTTTAATTAGATTTGAAAGTTATTTTTTATCTATCTCGTAAAATGGGGGTGTAGCTCAGTTGGTTAGAGTGTCTGCCTGTCACGCAGAAGGTCGCGGGTTCGAGTCCCGTCACTCCCGCCATCCCTTAATACATTATTACATATGATTATACTACTTGGTGATCTGGGAGTTCGAAAAACTATTCACCACAGCTTATGATAGCTTTAAGTTAAGATATTCTCCACTCTAACTCTGAACATACGATACATCACCCCCCGATCATAATCGACAACGAGTACCTTTCATGGCAATACTTAACCACGTGAAATATAAGTTTCAATACCTCAGAATAGTATTTGCTATTCCAGGGTCAACTTTAATTAACTCACTTATAATATCAATCTAGATTTTGATCCCCCCTAGATCTTACGTTTCCATAATTTGTTAAACATTCTTTGCCCAAAATAGAAGCTGATAATACCAGCAAAAATTGCTTGGTCATCTATATTCCACAAAATATTAATATATTCTATAAGAACCGTAGCATTCTTAATGGTTTTATATTGCAAATATTTCACAATGGCATACATTAGAAAAAAGCTGTAAGCAAGAACTGGATGGACTG
Source organism: Rickettsia endosymbiont of Bryobia graminum (assembly GCA_020881085.1). Taxonomy (GTDB): domain Bacteria; phylum Pseudomonadota; class Alphaproteobacteria; order Rickettsiales; family Rickettsiaceae; genus Tisiphia. The sequence continues at coordinate 877 of JAJIYR010000022.1, forward strand.
AACCATTGAGTGCATCTATCCAATTAATATAGTGTTCGTAGTAAATGAAGGGTTGCAAAGATAGGAGAGCTATTGTAGAGTTTAGGACATTGTGAGTAAGAATGTATTGACAGAAGAACAAAGAGAGAAGTTGAAGGAACGTCATAAGACAGAACGAGACGGACGCA
>JAJIYR010000023.1 GCA_020881085.1 Rickettsia endosymbiont of Bryobia graminum
GTATATAAATAACCATACAGAAGCTCATAAACCAACTTCTATTTCTAACATTAGATTGGAATAAGCTTTAGCTTAAACTCTACGGCACTTCTAGTCCCTACCATCAACCTACCGGCTCTCAGCCGGTAGTGGTTGAGTTTATTTTATTTTCATAATATGATTCTCCATTATATTGTTTTATATAGGTTGTTTAAAATATCCTTTTCCCTATTTTCTAACTGGGTTAACGATGAAATTAACTGAACTAATAATAGATTAAATCTAAGTTTAATTAAATCTAAAATAGTTCTCTGTCTTCATCAACTTTACAGTTGAGCTTTCAATTGAAAGAATATCTACCATTTAACATATTCTTAAAAAGATTAAGAAAGCACAAATTTCTTTGCTAGAACTCTTATGCTTTTACCTTCTATATCATAAAGTGAAACAAATAAAGTTACAATTGTAAAAACTAAAATGCAAAAATAAGTTATCATCATTAGTGACTTTGTAAATAGGTATGTTAAAAAGAACTTTCACGGAACAGAGCCCCTGGTATTAAGCTAAGTATGTTTAAATCTAGTATCAAGAATTATATATCGGATATTATTGTTGACTCTAAGGGGAGAAATTATATAATCGCTGATTGAATTTAAATATGAGAATAATAATATGGCGAGATTGTCAAAAATATTATTGTCAGTTAGCGTATATTCCTTGGCTCCTTTTGCTTATGCTGACGACTATAATATTAGTACTAATAACTTTCTTTATATAGGTGGTGAGTATGGTGTAGTAGAACCAGTAGTGAAAAAATTTCGTCATCAACATTCTGGTAGTGATTTGGTTCTGAAAAGATCAAAAATGTATAGTGTCAAATTAGGATATAGTTATTATCCACAAATGGCGATAGAATTTTCTGCAACTTATCAACCTAAGTATCGTCTAAATTATACTTTGCCTGAAACTGCAACCATTATGGGTGCAATACCAAAGACTAAAGGTACTACTAAAGTATCATCGAATGTGTATATGATAAATCTCATATATGATTTAAATAAAGTAAAAGAGCTTACTCCTTTTGTTATACTTGGGGGTGGTTTAGCCCAAGTAAAATTTCGTCCAACTATATCTGTTTGGAATAGCCCAGTTGGCCCAATAGATTACTTTAGGGTTAAAAAGCAGCGTCATAATTGTTTGGCATGGCAAGTTGGTCTTGGTTTTTCTAAGGATATAACTAGTAATTTTTCTATTGATGTAGCAGCAAAATTACAAGCAGTTAGTAATATAAAAATTAAATATGATACGCTTGATATAAGTACAGGACTATTTAATCGGGCAAAGCCTATTAAGAAAACTATAGGTGTCGGAGAATTTGGTATAGGTTTTACTTATAAATTGCCTATTTAACACGGTCTACTAATTTTTAAAGTATTTTGCGAAAGATATTATTATAAGATATTGCAAAACTTATAATCTCACTTAAACTTTCTCTATTAGAACTAGCATAAGCATCATACTTCTTTAACTTTATAAGAAAAAGAAGTATATTCTAGTTCTTATATTAATTATAATTAATATAAGGAGAGCCTATGACTGCCAATTTTGATACTACTGCTTCCCATAATACCTATGATGATGTACCGTACGAAAGCTACCCTTATATTTTAACAAGCCCCTATCATTTAAATCTCTTTTGGGTATATTCCCCGCCGCTTGCGGCGTAATATGGAGGAATGAGCAAATATATACACAAAAGTCATAATGTTACGGTACTGCTGTATCACATGGTATTTCCAGCAAAATATCGC
>JAJIYR010000024.1 GCA_020881085.1 Rickettsia endosymbiont of Bryobia graminum
CTTCAATTGTTGAATACATTGAATGCTATTATAATAGTAAACGTAGACATTCTTCTATTGGTTATCAAATACCTATAGATTTTGATCTAAATTTAACTTTAGTCGCTTAACTAATTGTCCGGAAAACTAATACAAGATCAATCTCTAGGAGGATTGATATTTACCTCATTATTGGTGTATAGCGTTAAGCTTATCTTATTAATATTTAAATAAAGAAGAATATGTTAAAATTATCAGCTTTTATTATTACAAAGAATGAAGAAAAAAGGATTGCGAGAGCGATTAGTAGTCTTAAATCAATAGTAGAAGAGATTATTATTGTTGATAGTGGGAGTACAGATAATACTTTGCAAATTGCTAGAGATTTAGGGGCTAAAGTAATATTTAATGAATGGCAAGGTTATGTTAAGCAAAAATCTTTTGGAGAAAATCTGTGTAAAAATGATTGGATAATAAATATTGATGCAGATGAGGAATTATCCAAAGAATTACAAGATGAAATAGAATTTATATTTGCGGCAAATATTCAAGATAAATATATTGCCTATAATACTAAAATAATGATATTACATCGTAATGATACTAAAGCAAGACGTTTTGCTCCATATAATACTTGCCTTAGAGTGTATAATCGTAAGTATGGAAGTTTTTCCAATAACACTACTACTACTCATGATTCGGTGGTGCTTAATCAAGATATTAACGCAGAGGATAAAGTTTATAATTTAAACGGTATAATTTATCATAGATCAGGTATATCAATTGAGCAGTTAGTTACTAAGGCAAATTTTTATTCTTCTGAGCAAGCTAAAGATTTAATACAATCAAATAGAAAACCATCAAAAATAAGGATTGCTACAGAGATTATAACTTATTTTTTAAAAACATTTTTTATAAGAAGATATTGGGTATTCGGTTTTGATGGTTTTGTCGATTCTCTAATCCTTGCCTTTGCACGATTTATAAGACTTGCTAAAGCAAGAGAGATGGTAAACTATAATGGTAGCAAAAAACTGGACTACTAAAATTCTAGAATGAGATATAATTTTCAGATACAAAAGAGAAATTATATGTCCAAAAAAGCAAAACAATATAGTGCGGCAGAAAAAACAAAGATAGTTTTAGAAACAATAAAAGCTGAAATGACAATAGCTCAAATTAGTAGCAAATATGGAG
>JAJIYR010000025.1 GCA_020881085.1 Rickettsia endosymbiont of Bryobia graminum
TGAACAATTTTCAGAAGCAATAAACAAATTTTTCAGCAACATCGGCAATTATAAAGATAGGTTACGTACCTTAATAAACGATAATTTCCAAACTATTACCGTTAACCATTTCTTCAACTCTTCAAGTTAATTGAGTATACCTAATAATCCTGATTTACGATATAATAGTTGTTCGACTTGTTTAGGGCTCATCTTTTTATTATTTAAAAGATATAATATTACTCCAGGATCAAGATGACCGCACCGCGTTCCCATCATTAAACCCTCTACAGGGCTAAAACCCATACTAGTTGCAATGCTTTTACCATTATCAAGAGCACACATGCTACAGCCATTACCTAAATGCCCTACAATATAGTACGTCTAACTCTTGACCTGATATCTCTTTAAAATGCTTGCTAATCCATTGATAAGACAATCCATGAAATCCATACCGATATACTCCTTGGTGATAATACTCTTTTGGCAATGCAAAAATCTTTGCCAACTTAGGTTGAGTTGTATGAAAAGCTGTCTCAACCACTACCGGCTGAGAGCCGGTAGTGGTTGAGTATTAAATAGATAATGTTACAAATATGGTGGGTTTATCTATTTTCCTTTTACTTATATATTGGTTTTATATAAAATATTAAAATTATATATAAGTTATTATAAAATATTAAGGGTTTGTATGACTAATGAGAAGGATAATGCTCCAAGTGAAGTAGAATTAAAAATAGGGACAGAAGTTTTTACCTTACCAGTTAAAAAATCAACCATAGGACCAGATGTAATTGACGTTACTAACATCTATTCAAAAACTGGTTATTTTACTTATGATCCAGGATATATGTCCACAGCTTCTTGTAAGTCAGCAATAACCTATATAGATGGAGATGAGGGGATATTGAGGCATAGAGGATATGACATTAAAACATTAGCAGAAAAATGTGATTTTTTAGAAGTAGCCTATTTGTTATTAAATGGTGAATTACCAACTAAGGGTCAATATAACTTATTTTCTCAAGAAATAACCCATCATTCATTACTTAATGAACAATTAAGAAATTTATTTATGGCTTTTCGTCATTCTGCTCATCCGATGGCAATTATGCTATCAGTAGTAGGTTCTTTATCAGCATTCTATCGAGATTTTTTAGATGCTGAAGAAAATAAGAGATTAATCGCTATTCGAATGATAGCCAAGATGCCTACAATTGCAGCAATGGCGTATAAATATTCAATAGGTCAACCTTTTGTATATCCAGATAATAGTTTAGGTTTTACTGAGAATTTTCTTTATATGATGTTTGCAACACCATGTGAGGAGTATAAAGTAAATCCTATAATAAAAAATGCTTTAGATAAAATATTCATTTTACATGCTGATCATGAACAAAATGCTTCCACCTCCACTGTACGTATGGCTGGATCATCGGGGGCTAATCCATTCGCTTGTATTAGTACTGGTATAGCTTCTTTATGGGGGCCTGCTCATGGAGGGGCAAATGAAGCAGTTATTAATATGCTGAAAGAGATTGGTACAATTGATCGTATACCAGAATATATTGCTAAAGCAAAAGATAAAAATGATCCATTTCGTTTAATGGGTTTTGGACATAGGGTTTATAAGAATTATGATCCAAGAGCTGCTGTACTTAAAGAAGTATGTAAAGAAGTATTAGAACAATTGGGAGATAATAATAATCAATTGTTAAAAATAGCTGTAGAACTTGAAAAGATTGCTCTTAATGAACAATATTTTATTGATAGAAAACTTTATCCGAATGTAGATTTTTATTCAGGTATTATTTATCAAGCTATGGGTATACCGTCTCAAATGTTTACAGTACTTTTTGCTATAGCAAGAACAGTAGGTTGGATGGGTCAATGGAAAGAAATGCATGAAGATCTAGCTCAAAAAATTAGTAGACCTCGTCAACTATATACTGGACATATTCAAAGAGAGTTTGTGCCTTTTGGGAGTAGATGATTGATAATATTGTAGTATGATCAAGTTATTCAGGGGATTGAAATAAAAGTAATCCCCGCCGCAAGCAGCGGGGTATTTTAGAAGAAAGCTAGCTGATGATCCTCATGCAGTTTCTTATATTCCATGCCTTGGTTTTTTACGTATTTTCCTATCATATTCTCATTTCCATGCTTACCTACCA
>JAJIYR010000026.1 GCA_020881085.1 Rickettsia endosymbiont of Bryobia graminum
ATATAAATAACCATACAGAAGCTCATAAACCAACTTCTATTTCTAACATTAGATTGGAATAAGCTTTAGCTTAAACTCTACGGCACTTCTAGTCCCTACCATCAACCTACCGGCTCTCAGCCGGTAGTGGTTGAGATTTATGTATTTATAACTTTTTAGTCTTAAAGAGTTATATAAAAATTGAATAGTTAATTATAAAATCAGAAATGCAAGAAAAGAAAAAAATATTAATTATTTGCGGCCCTACTGCTAGCGGCAAATCATATTTAGCTCACCATATGGCTAAACTATATGATGGAGAGATAATTAATAGTGATTCAATGCAAATATATAAACAAATCCCTATTATTACAGCTTCTCCATCAAAAGAAAATCAAACTGAGTTACCATATCATCTGTATAATTTTCTAGATATTGATCAAGAATTTTCAGTAATAAAATACGTCGCTAAAGCAACTAGCAAAATCAAAGAAATAACTTCTAAAAGCAAGTTAGCAATTATTGTGGGGGGCACAGGTTTATATATTAACTCTCTGATTTTTGGTTATAATGAAGTACCTGATATATCAGGCGACACAAGACAATATGTACGAGAATTACAAGCAAGTATTGGGCAACCAGCATTTTTTAATGAATTAAGAAAATTAGACTCTATTGCTGGACAAAAATTAAATCAATTGGATATTCAAAGATCTATAAGAGCTTATGAAGTATTCATGGAAACTGGTAGATCTGTCTTTGATTTTCAAGAGTCTAAAAATATATCTCCTCTTATAAATTTTAACATTAAAATAATTTTTCTCCATCCAGAACGAGAATTTTTATACACAATATGTAATAATAGACTAGACAAATTATTTAAAGAAGGAGCTATAGAAGAGGTAACAATAGTAATTAAAGACTTTCCTAGGGCTAAAACTTCTGGAACTAAAGCTATTGGTATGCAAGAAATCAAGGCTTATTTAAATGGTACAATAACATTGCAGGAAGCTATAGCTTTATCTCAAGCGCGAACCAGACAGTATGCCAAAAGACAAATTACTTGGTTTAAAAATCAAATAGAAGATAAAATAACCTTAGAATATTCTGATAATAAGCAATTTAAAGATTTGTTTACCTCTCTTTCTCAGGAATTATTTGTATAACGGAATTTAGATTTTTACTAGATCAATAGTTTATGCTATAATAACTACATACTATAGCTAAAGAATAAAAAAATATTCTTTAAGCAAGCTTTACTACAAAAAATTTTGGTGTTAATGACTAAATCTCAAACTAAAACTGCTCTTAGATTACTTAAAGAAAAAGTTAATATTAAATATATAGCCCAAGTAACAGGCTTATCAACTGAAGAAATCCTTAAACTTCAATGCTCTTATCATTTTAGTTGGTATTAATAATTAGTAGCCCAATTAATGTTAAAACTGAATAATCATTATTTAACTAACAATAAACTAAATTGGCTTTATATTGATATTAATAGCTATTTTGCTACCATCGAACAACAAGTTACCCCAGAGCTTAGATATAAACCTATAGCTATCGTTCCAGTTATAACTTATACTACTTGCGCTATTGCGGCTAGCTATGAAGCGAAACTGAGAGGTGTCAAGACTGGCACTAGAATTTATGAAGCTAAAAAACTTTGCCATGATTTGATATGTATCCCAGCAAGGCATGAACTTTATTATCCAGCTGATGGTTCAAACCTCTACCTTCAGGTGGAGAAACTTTAGTTTGAAGAAGTCATAGTCGTCCTATAAAAATAAGTAAATAGGACTTATTTTATAGGATGACTATGACAGAATATGAGAAAGGGAAACATACGGTATATTATCAATAGGTATCACATAGTATGCATACCAAAATACCGTTATAAACTATTAACCCAAGTTCTCAAAGAAAGGATTCGGGAAATAATAGCTCAAGTTTCAGAGGAAATGAATATTAGGATAGTAAATGGGGTGATATCCTCTGATCATTTACATATTTTAGTATCGATACCTCCTAATATAGCAGTAAGTGAATTTGTACAAAGAG
>JAJIYR010000027.1 GCA_020881085.1 Rickettsia endosymbiont of Bryobia graminum
GCTCCTAAAACAACCCCAGGCACATTTGCAAGCAATGTAAGCTTATAATTTGGTCTCTTAGCATTACCCATAAGTATGATACAGTAGGAAGAAGCTATAAAATATAAACTTTAAAAATTGTCTATTAGCTCGCGGCAGCAATTCAGAAAAATTCATATTAGCAAGCTGGGAACTATCATCAGATCGGTTACGTAAAATACTTAGTTCAATAGTACGTGTTCGACAAAAGTTACGAACTGGAAGGCACTACCCTCGTATCTCTCACATAAGCCTAGGGGTAAATGGTCAAGTTTTCGTAAGGTAAAAGGAGTAAATGCTTAACCGAATGCCATTGGTTCTCATATTACACCCTTGGATTTTAGTACAAAAATTTATTATATTATATTTTATAGCTTCTTCCTACTGTATCATACTTATGGGTAATGCTAAGAGACCAAATTATACGCTTACATTGCTTGCAAATGTGCCTGGGGTTGTTTTAGGAGCTTATAATATACAAGGAGGCAATAACCCTCAAACAGTTATTAACAATAATGTTTCAATTGGTTCTATTGTAAATACCTTAAATAATAATACAACCAGTGTATTTATTGCTCAAGATTCAGCCTTAACTAAGGTATGCTAAAATTAAGAGTAAATTTTTAGGGGAATAATTAAAGAGGATTAATTAATCCTCTTTAATTATTAGATTATCTTGAATATAACTCAACTACTAAATGTACTTCTGGTTCAAATGGATAAGGAATATCAGAAATCACTGGTACTCTAATAAATTTTCCAGCTAGTGAAGCTTGGTCAAACGATAAATATGATGGAACAGTTCTTTCTTGCTTAGTTGCAGATTCAACTATAACTGGAATTTGTTTTGCTGCATCACGTAACTCAATAACGTCACCTTCTTTTAATCTCATGCTAGGAATATTAACTTTTTTGCCATTTACTCTAATGTGTCCATGTGTAACAAATTGTCTAGCAGAAAATATAGTTGGAGCAAGATTCATTCTATAAACAATAGCGTCAAGCCTTCTTTCTAATAAGCCAACAAAGTTTTCTCCAGTATTACCCTTCATTTTTAGAGCAAGAGCAAAAATATTTCTAAATTGTTTTTCGTTGATACGACCGTAATGGCATTTCAGTTTTTGTTTGGCTTTTAGGTGTAACCCATAGTCAGATGTCTTAATCATGGCATTTTGACCATGTTGACCTGGACGATAGTTTCGGGTGTTATAAGCGTCTTTACCAGTACCCCACAGGCTTACTCCAAGTCTTCTACTTGCCTTATATTTAGAATTAATAATTTTTGTCACTCTAATATCTCATAATTTCTTTAGCTAATGGAAAGGAAGTATATGTATTTTAAGAATTAAAGTCAATAAACTTCTTTTACTCAATTTAAAGTATAAAAAAATATAGTAGAGGATGAGTTTGATAAAGCTGTTTATATGTGAGTTTTGTTACTTATTATTAAGTTTTATTATATGAAAATTATACCTATAAATATGTATTTACAAATAGCAAAATAAAGGAAAGTATCATTTCTGCTTATGTAGTAATGATATAAAACCCTCTGTACAATAATAATATCTATTTATCGAGTTCTTTCCTCATTTTTACCCTTGGAGCTCATGTTACGCAGTGAAGGTTGAAAGAAGAGAGAAATTGCTATAAAAAAGGAGAGAATAAAATACAATCTGGGTAATAAGAATTGAAAGAAAAATTACTTGATATATATACGGACTACTTAATTAGCCAAAATAAATAT
>JAJIYR010000028.1 GCA_020881085.1 Rickettsia endosymbiont of Bryobia graminum
TAGCTTCGCCTCTGGCCTCACCGATTTGAATACCTTCAGCTTTCCCTCTTGCTTCAGCTTGAGCTTCGTATTTCTTTAGGGTGTTCGCTTCAATACGAAGCCATTTTAAATGGTCTTCATATGCATCTCGTTCCTCATGAGTAAAGTTCATGACGTCTAGAACATTTAAAGCTTTCTTTAAGCTATCATTATCTAGTTCTTGAGGTAAGTTATCTTTATTGAGTAATTCATGGCGTGTTAAGAAAGCAACCCAAATATCTAAAGAGTTTTTAACCTTCTTTAAGATATCTGGTAGCTCTTCATTAGGATTACTTGCAAACTTATTAAGTTCAATAGTATGAAGCTCTAAATCTTTAAAATATACTAAGCCACTATCCTTTTCTTTAATATGGAATACATTATGATATTTCTGTACTTCAGGTATAGAAGTAAAGTTAAGAATATGTATTCCTATAGCTTTGTTTAAAGTAGAATAATCCTGAGCAGCTTGTAATTGTTCAGTATAGAGCTTAGCCCAGTAATAAAGAGCTCTTTTATCATAATCAGCTTCATCAGTGATTTGTATTTCAATATTAAATCTTTTGCCATCACTACCAGTAGCTTTAATATCTAGAATAGATAACTTATCATTTAAGAAGTTCTTTGGGTTATAGGGGTTCAGTAATGTTACATCTACCACTTGATCTTCCTGAGAGACAATAGAATTAATTAAGGAAATAAGCAGATCCTTATTTTCTTCAACACCGAAGATTTTCTTAAAGGCTAAATCCACACGAGGAGTAATCTTTTCCATAATTAATTCTATTATTGATAGTTAATATTTCATCTGCATTATAGCACATAATGCAGATATAGTAAAAATATAATACTCACAATTGAATTACAGATATCACTCCTTAATTATCTAGAATTAGCTTTTAGATGAAAGAATTCTACAATATGCTGCAAGAACTCTTCTTTCTTCACATTGACATTTTTAGAAAGTTTTAGGGTGTTGTTTGTCCAAGTGCCAATAGTAGCACCCGAGGGTAGTACGATTTCTTGTATCTGTTCTGGCTCATCTCCTAGTAGTATTTGATTTACTAAGTTTTCTAGTTTAGTACAACCTATACCTTTGCGTATTTCTTCAGCGAGGTTGATAAGTATATGCACAACATGCTCACCTCTTTGTGATAAGGTAAAAATAGTAGAAGCAGTTCTATATGATACTTTAGACATATTACCTACTGTATCCCAAATAACCTGAGGTACTTTGGTGAATGACAAAAAGTGTTGTAGTTTTTGTCTTGAAATATTGAGATTTTGGGCTAATGTTTCTTGAGTTATCTTGTTATCAGTCAAAAGTTTAGCATAATATATACCTTTAGAATAGTCACATATATACTGTTCGTAAATGAAGGGTTGCAAAGATAGGAGAGCTATTGTAGAGTTTAGGACATTGTGAGTAAGAATGTATTGACAGAAGAACAAAGAGAAAAGTTGAAGGAACGTCATAAGACAGAACGAGACGGAGGCATAGGTGATTGTATTAAGGGAGTTTTGATGTATGACGCTGGGTATAGTGATGTAGAGATTGCTAAGGTCCTACTCTTGAGCCACGAAGCTATAAGAAAACATATTGTTGAGTATAAAAAAGCCAATAAGCTCAATACCGTCTATCGGTGTAGGCCATGTAGATTAAGTGATGGTGAGAAGACAGAATTATTGACGCACCTAGAA
>JAJIYR010000029.1 GCA_020881085.1 Rickettsia endosymbiont of Bryobia graminum
CCAGGTAGAATATCTTTAATTCTGTCCCACTGATCATCACGTAAAGCATATCGGCGCATAGAGAATTTTATCCTTCTTTTTCTCTCTATTCCACCTCATATTTTTACTCTTGTCAATCTTAATTGATGACACGCCCTAGAATAACAAGAAGTTAAAGCTAAATTTTTATACTAAAAGATATATTGAATTTTATATAATTTCTATTATCTTAATAATAAATTTAAAGTAGAAAAAAGCTAATTGATGAAGAAAATTATTAAATGTTTGTATAAAGCCGCAATTAGAATGGTTAATCATGATGGGATAGAACATTCTGGTTATATGTCTTTTATGATACTTTTATCAATATTCCCTTTTTTAGTTTTTTTGTTAGCGCTTACTAGTTTTGTTGGAGCTTCAGAGCTTGGTAAGAATTTTATTACTTTATTTCTTGAAAGTATGCCAGAGCTAGCAACGGATTCGATAAAAACTAGAATTGATGAACTTAGCAAAACCCCACCTCAAAGTTTGATGACTTTAGCGATAGTCGGTAGTGTATGGACTGCTTCATCTTTTGTTGAATGTTTAAGAACAATATTAAATAGAGTTTATGAAATAAAATCTCCGCCGCCTTATATAAGACGCCGATTACTCAGTATATTACAATTCCTAATCATTAGTATATTCATTGCGATTGCGATGTTTATACTAGTTATAGTGCCAATAATTATAGCTAAAATACCAATATTATCAGAAATGCTTGCTGAGCATCAGCGTAGCTTAAATATTATGCGCTATGCCATTATTTTCTGCTCATTATTTTTTGCTTCTTCAACTTTATATTATATTATTCCCAATATTTCATTAAACTTTTCTGAAGTAGTACCTGGAGCTCTATTAACTGTCGGTTTATGGATAATTAGCGGTTATTTATTATCAAAATATATTGTCTACTATAATCAGCTAAGTGTAGTATATGGCTCTCTTGGCAGTATTATCGTAACTTTAATATTTTTCTATATTATTAATATGCTTTTTATTTATGGAGCGGAATTTAATTATTTGTATAAAATGAAATAGTTAGTATCTCTTAACTAAGAATCACCATTATTTTAACAAATTAAATATTTACTTGTTTTATCTAAAAAAGATTAGCTCATACCTTTCTGAACAAAGCCATCATGATATATGGTAGGTAGATTTTATCAAGCAGACTAGGGTAATTTTAACTTGTCAAAGAATGTTTTTTGTGCTTCTTTACCATCGCTACCAGCATTTAAATTGCATGTTTGTAGCAAGAATAATCTCTGGCTATTATACTGTTCGTAAATGAAGGGTTGCAAAGATAGGAGAGCTATTGTAGAGTTTAGGACATTGTGAGTAAGAATGTATTGACAGAAGAACAAAGAGAGAAGTTGAAGGAACGTCATAAGACAGAACGAGACGGACGCATA
>JAJIYR010000030.1 GCA_020881085.1 Rickettsia endosymbiont of Bryobia graminum
ATGCGTCCGTCTCGTTCTGTCTTATGACGTTCCTTCAACTTCTCTCTTTGTTCTTCTGTCAATACATTCTTACTCACAATGTCCTAAACTCTACAATAGCTCTCCTATCTTTGCAACCCTTCATTTACGAACAGTATATAACGGTAAGTATGAATTTAGTGTTCTATAATCACAACTAAAAAACTATCAAAATTCACAAAATTTTTGTCTTGAAACCCTGATAATGAATGGCTTTGAAAGTGAATTGTATAAAAAACATATTTTTTATTAATTATTATAGCCATTTTTTAAAATTTGTTAAAAATTAACTGTAAGAAGCCGTTTTATGATTGATGATAAGTGTGATAATATCAAATCTAATAAAATTATTTATTTGGCAAATTACATTAACTTCTCTAAAATGTTATCTGAAGTAAAAGAGAATAATAAATATCTTATTATATGGTTGATGTAATTAAAATAGAAGAAGCTAAAACTTTAAAAAGGCCTGCTTGGATTAGAGTTAAAGCTCCTAATTCTTCTCAATATCATAGTACAAAAAATTTAATAGAAGAGTTAAAATTAAATACAGTTTGTCAAGAAGCTGCATGCCCTAATATAGGAGAGTGTTGGTCACAAAAACATGCTACAGTTATGATTTTAGGATCTGTTTGTACTAGAGCTTGTCGTTTTTGTAATATAGCAACAGGACGCCCTGATTTATTAGATCCACATGAGCCAGAAAGATTAGCTCAAGCTGTAATGAAGTTAGGGCTTGAACACGTAGTAATTACTTCGGTTGATCGTGATGATTTAGAAGATGGAGGGGCTAGTCATTTTGCTGAATGTATAAAGGAGATAAGAAAAGTTGCTCCAAATACTACTATTGAGATTTTAACCCCAGATTTCCTTAAAAAAGAAGGAGCTGCAGAAATAATTGCAAAAGCTATACCGGATGTGTTTAATCATAATGTTGAGACAGTACCTTCTCTATATAAATCTATTAGACCTGGAGCTAGATATTATAATTCGTTGAGTTTATTGCATAATATAAAAAAATTAGAGCCAGATATTTTTACTAAATCAGGTATGATGGTTGGTCTCGGAGAAACAAATGATGAAATTATTCAGGTAATGGATGATTTAAGAGAAGCTAAGGTAGATTTTTTAACTATAGGGCAATATTTGCAGCCAACTAAGAAACATGCAGAAGTGGCTAGATATGTTGCTCCAGAAGAATTTAAATATTTTGAAAGAATAGCAAGAGTAAAAGGTTTTTCAATGGTATCAGCAAGTCCATTAACTAGATCATCATATCATGCTGGAGCAGATTTTCAAAAATTAAAAAATAGTAGATCATCAGCTTAAAAAATGAAAAAGGCATCTAACAAAAATAAAATACCTTTTATAATAATATCATTCCTTTCAGGTATTGGTATAGGAATAGGTTATCATGAGATATATTACCCTGCCGCTGCCTGGAATGGTACACAGGTCAGTGATACTAATAGCATAAATGTTTGTTTTACTCCTCCATCCGGCTGTGGGTCCCTAATAGCCAGAGAAATTGCTAAAGCTAAAGAAACCATACATGTTCAGGCATTTGGCTTAACATCTCAAAAGATAGTTGATCAATTAGTTCAAGCTAAACAAAATGGAGTTCACGTAAGAGTATTATTAGATCGTAGTAATTTAAAAGACCGCTATTCTAAAATTCAAGAGTTAAAACGGGCCGGTATAGAGGTTGCTATAGATAAAGTGCCTGGTATTGCCCATAATAAAATTATGATAATTGATAAAAGCAAAGTAATAACAGGAAGCTTTAATTTTACTAATGCTGCTGATAAAAGAAATGCGGAGAATGTAGTACTAATAGATAATAATGATATTGCTGATACTTATTTAAAAAGTTGGTATAGTCGGAGAGAAAGGATTATTGATTAGACTATAATAAGTCTAATCAATAATCTAGGGCGTGTCATCAATTAAGATTGACAAGAGTAAAAATATGAGGTGGAATAGAGAGAAAAAGAAGGATAAAATTCTCTATGCGCCGATATGCTTTACGTGATGATTAGTGGGACAGAATATCTTTAATTCTGTCCCACTAATCATCACGTAAAGCATATCGGCGCATATAGAATTTTATCCTTCTTTTTCTCTCTATCCCACCTCATATTTTTACTCATGTTAATCTTAATTGATGATACGACGTTGATTATTGATTAGACTTATTATAGTCTAATCAATAATCCTTTCTCTCCGACTATACCAACTTTTTAAATAAGTATCAGCAATATCATTATTATCTATT
>JAJIYR010000031.1 GCA_020881085.1 Rickettsia endosymbiont of Bryobia graminum
TTGGCTATATGCTCGCATAAATCATTATCTAACTTTTTAAACTATTCTTATACAGCACTTATCATAATAGTTCAATCGGGTTAGATATATTACAGATAAAGTAATTAATGAGTATATAAATAACCATACAGAAGCTCATAAACCAACTTCTATTTCTAACATTAGATTGGAATAAGCTTTAGCTTAAACTCTACGGCACTTCTAGTGCCTACCATCAACCTACCGCCTCTCAGCCGGTAGTGGTTGAGTTCTAATAACTGATTTCTAATAACTGATGTTAATATGGCTACAGAATATAAAGTTGGTAAGCATTTTTATAAATATTCGGAATCACCTAATTAGCTTAATGCTTATAAAGCAGTTCGAGCATGGTGGTAAAGATAGAGAAGTTGAGATAAAAATAAGTATGATGTTCTCAGATATTCAAAAGTTATCAATAACTTGTTATATTTTTGCGCTTACTTCTTGAAATGATTCAGTTCTAAAACTACTTATGAATTATACTAATAATAATATTAAAGTAAGTTTTTCTTAAATTTGTATCAAATATAAACAAGATTTTTAGTTAAAGTTTACTTATCTTGAATTTTATAACTCGACATGTTATAATTTTTTTAAATCTGACTATTAATAACCATTAATATTATATTACAAATTATGGCTGAAGTGTTTTTTAACGGTCCTGCAGGCAGAATTGAAGGGCGTTATACTAAATCTACTAACCCTAAAGCTCCTATTGCTTTAGTTTTACATCCACACCCACTTTATGGTGGTACTATGAATAATAAGGTAGTGTATAATATTTATAAAGCTTTAGCCGATAGTGGTTTTACAGTTTTAAGAATTAATTTTAGAGGGGTTGGCCGTTCTCAAGGAGAATTTGACAATGGCATTGGTGAAATGACTGATGCGGCAACAGCTTTAGATTGGTTGCAGTTAAATAACCCTACCAGTAGTATAAATTTAATAGCAGGATTTTCTTTTGGCTCTTGGATAGCCATGCAATTAATTATGAGAAGACCAGAGATTAATAATTTTATTGCAATATCACCACCAGTAAATAAATATGATTTTTCTTTCTTGTCACAATGTCCTATTTCTGGGTTTATATTACAAGGGGATAGTGATAGTATAGTGTCTGAAGACTCAGTATTAGAACTAGCTCATAAATTATCAAAACAAAAACATATAATTGTAGATTACAAAATCATTCAAGGAGCTGATCACTTTTTCCGTAATAAAATTGAGGAATTTACATCAGCAATTCGTGATTATTTACAGTTAAGGTTGTTAAATGACCAAGCACTAGACAATAACTTATTCACTGCAGAAAAAACATCAAGTAAAAATCTTCAAAAAGTTTTCTTAGAGTAAAAACTGTCTTATCAATGCTAATTCAGGATAAATTCACTTGTCCTGAATTAGAGCAAAATTATAGAAATTCTAACTTATAAGTGTTATCTACAAATGCAACTATAGGTAATACTATCACTTTAACTTAAATAAGTTACGTTTAAAATTTGCCCAGAATTTCTCTATAGGGTTTAAATCAGGAGAGTAAGGAGGTAAGTAAATTAATTGGCAATCATATTGCGCCACCAGATCATATAGCTCTTCATCTTTATGGACACTTGCATTGTCAA
>JAJIYR010000032.1 GCA_020881085.1 Rickettsia endosymbiont of Bryobia graminum
TGAACAATTTTCAGAAGCAATAAACAAATTTTTCAGCAACATCGGCAATTATAAAGATAGGTTACGTACCTTAATAAACGATAATTTCCAAACTATTACCGTTAACCATTTCTTCAACTCTTCAAGTTAATTCAGTATATAGCATTAGGATATGAAGGTTATAACTCCTCAGATTATAGCGGGCCATCATATGATTTTTCAAAATTTAATGATATAAAACCAGAAATGCTAGAAGAGGCTATTAAGAATGCTCGAAAATCAGCAGAAAAATTTGCAGAAGATTCTGGTAATAAACTTGGTTCTTTAAGAAAAGCTAATCAAGGGGTATTCTTAATCAGTACTGTTGATGGAGGTGAAGGAACAGACGAATATGCTAATTCACTACTTGCAAAAAGAAGTATACGCAAAAAAATACGCCTAGTTACTACTTTAGAATATTCTTTAAAAGATTAAAATTTTTACTAAAGGGATAGAGGTTTTGAATCTTCTCATCACCTAATTCCCTTGACAATATTGATGTAATAATATATAAGTTCTCAACTCTATTTTCATTTTCTTAATGAAAATTAAGCTAATTTAGAGATGCCAAAAATATTCTCAAAATCTAAAGTTAAAAATCATTTAAGAATATATCTTAAGTTTTTTTTTTGTCTTAGGAAATACTGATTATGCCCAATTCGTGGTCAAACTCATTTAAAGGTAAATTCAGAACTATATTCTGGCCAATTCATAATCATGAACTTGGTAAGTTTATTCCTATGGCAGGTCTAATGTTCAGTATTTTATTTAATCAAAATATATTAAGAATATTAAAAGATAGTATTTTAATCTCTGAAATTAGTGCTGAAGTAGTAAGTTTTACCAAAGTTTATTGTGTAACTCCTGCTGCTACATTATTTGTTATCATTTATGCTAAAATGATCAATCATTTTAGCTTTGACAAAATCTATTATTATTTAATCAGTTTCTTTATTGGATTTTTTACTCTTTTTGCTTTTGTAATTTATCCAAATGTTCACTTTTTTCATGTTAATATTGATTCACTTGCAAATATGATGGCAAGTTATCCACATCTTAAGTGGTACATTGCGTTAGTTGGTAATTGGAGTTATATTATTTTCTATACTTTATCCGAACTTTGGCCCAACATCTTTTATATTTTACTTTTTTGGCAATTTGCAAACGAACTTACAACTACAGAAGAAGCCAAGCGGTTTTATACTTTATTTTCATTGTTTGGTAATTCTTCTTTAGTATTTGTAGGTTTTTTGATGATGAATTTATCATCTGAAAATACTATTGCTAAATATTTTTTTAATATCACAGATAATAAAATTTCTCTTGTACAAATATCAACAGGCTTGGTCTTAATTTCTGCTATTATTTCATGTTTTCTTGTAAAATTTATTGCAAAAAATGTTTTTACTAATCCAACATTTTACCCCAAAGCTAAAAGTGGTAGATCTACCAA
This sequence comes from Rickettsia endosymbiont of Bryobia graminum, assembly GCA_020881085.1. GTDB lineage: Bacteria > Pseudomonadota > Alphaproteobacteria > Rickettsiales > Rickettsiaceae > Tisiphia. The sequence goes on from JAJIYR010000032.1 coordinate 1,472, forward strand.
GGACAGAATGGGAATAGTTGAAAGTTTTAAATATATAGCTAAATCAAAATATCTCTGGTTAATGCTAATTTGTTCAGCAGCTTTTGGTCTATCCATAAATTTAGTAGAAGCAGTCTGGAAAGCAAAAATTAAAGAATTATACCCTACTGTAAATAGCTATGCTGAATTTAATGGTTTATATATTCTCTGGACTGGCATTGCTATTATGGTAATGACCATAATTGGTAATAATATAATGCGAAGCCATAGTTGGTTTGTTGCCGCAGTAATTTCGCCTATCATAATAATGATCACCGGAACATTATTTTTTATTTTTATTATCTTTGATCACCAAGTCTTATCATTATTTAATAGCACTATGTTAATGACACCGCTAGCTCTTGCCGTATCAATTGGTGCCATACAGAATATTCTAGCAAAAGGAGCTAAATATTCTATTTGGGATACTTCAAAAGAAATGCTATATATTCCTCTAGATAAAGAACTGAAAACAAAAGGTAAGGCAGCAGTTGATGTAGTTAGCTCAAAGGTTGGCAAATCCTCTAGTGGACTAATTCAGTCGATTATTTTTACCTTAATTCCAACAGCTACATTTACATCCATTTCCCCATTGCTAATGGTTGTATTTGTTGTCGTATGTATTTTATGGATTTATTCTGTAAGAAAAATCTATTTTGAATATACAAAAATCGTTTAAATCATTGAGACGTCATGCTGATTTAGTTCAGCATTTCTTGAGATCCTCAAACAAGTTCGGGATGACTCAGTGACTTTTATTACACCTCTTCATAAATACGTTGATGGTCTTTTACACCATATAAACGAAAATAACCTGTTTTATTTTTAGGTATAGGGTAAGTTCTAGAATTAATTAAGCCAGATATAATAATTTTTAATTAAAAAAATATAGATATTATGGCTCACTTAACGATAGATGAAAGATTCAAAATATACGAAATACATAACATGGGATATAGCTCTAGATATATAGC
>JAJIYR010000033.1 GCA_020881085.1 Rickettsia endosymbiont of Bryobia graminum
TTGTCATTGTTCCTTCTTTGTATTTATTTATTACTTTGTTCCTTAAATCTTGGCTATATGCTCGCATAAATCATTATCTAACTTTTTAAACTATTCTTATACAGCACTTATCATAATAGTTCAATCGGGTTAGATATATTATCAGCAAGGATTTGTATATTTGGTAGCAATTATTGATTGGTTTAGTCGTTATATTGTGAGCTGGAAGGTGTCTATTAGTTTAGAAAGTCACTTTTGTATTGATTCACTTGAAGAAGCTATAATAAAATATGGTTAGCCTGAAATCTTTAATATAGATCAAGGTTCTCAATTTACATCAAAAGATTTTACAGATAAACTCATTAAACGCGAAATTAAAATCAGTATGGATGCCAAAGGCAGAGCCCTAGATAAGGTCTTTATAGAAAGATTTTGGCGTTCATTACAACAAGAAAAAATATATTTGATGGTTTTAAATACTGTCAAGGATACGAAAAATGCTATAACTGATTACATAAATTTTACTAATAAAAAAAGAATGCAACAATCATTAGAATATATCACTCAAGAACAGGTGTATTTTACAAAAATTATTGAGTAAAATTATAATACAATTTATATCTCATAAATCTTAATTTTTAGTCTAGACAAATTCGACCACCTCATAACTCTAATAAGGTTCTATATCATGTACAATAATACTAATATTCGGAATATTATATCAAAATTAAACTCTAAAGGACTATCATATAAGGACACCACTGATATGCTTAATTTGATTCAAGACAATGATCGTATATGTCATATAACTCCAACTAAGTTTGCAGATATAATTTATAAAAGATCTCAAGATCAAACATATCAGCATCAAGATATTATAGAGCAGATTAAAGAATTAGCGTATAATTGGACACGATATTATGGTGATAACCATGCAGTACGTTTCTTTAATAAACAATCTGTTATAGATTCAATATGGGCTTTAGGGTATGTGAATGCAAAGGTGCATGGAGAATTTATTGACCAGTGGGTAGATCAAGCTGTGACTATGCTAAATACACTCTCAACACAAGAGTTAGCGACTGTTATATTAGGTCTTTCTAAAATAAATGAAATAGAAGTACAGGAACTTAGTATCACTGTAAATAAATTCCTTAACGAATGGAATACTTGTGCACTAAGTAATATTGATAAATCTACAGCAAAAGATTTGAGCCAATATATCATATCATATAAAAATTTTAATTTTAAACCAGCACAAGAATTTTGTGATGCTTGGATGAATCAAGCTACAACTGATATTAGTAATTTTAATTCTCAAGCTCTTTCTAATTCAATATATGCATTATCAACACTAAATATTATTCCACCACAAGAATTTTGTGATGCTTGGATGAAT
>JAJIYR010000034.1 GCA_020881085.1 Rickettsia endosymbiont of Bryobia graminum
CATTGTCATTGTTCCTTCTTTGTATTTATTTATTACTTTGTTCCTTAAATCTTGGCTATATGCTCGCATAAATCATTATCTAACTTTTTAAACTATTCTTATACAGCACTTATCATAATAGTTCAATCGGGTTAGATATATCATCCTGGCGAAGTAATGTTAGCCTTCGTGCCAATCTCATGATATTACGATGCCAAACAAATATGGCTTGTACTAATGAGTAATGACACATCTAATTTATACTGGCAATTTTTGTTATTTAATATAATATGTCACACCAAAATAAGTCCGAATACCTGCTATCAAGTGATTATACTATACTTCCAAAGATTTAGTGAATTATAATATAATTATCAGGTTTTGATTTTAAAATAAAACTTATGGCGCAATATATGACCAATTCTAAGACATCCTTAGCTTTAAGCAAGCTTACTTGTCAAGTTCCTAATTATAAATCAGAAATTTTATCTCTTAGTAAAGCAAAAACCAGTGACCCACTTTATAGTGAGTTTATACAAAAATTCCTAGCCTATATTCCTATAGATTATAGATTTAAAGATAGAAAAGAATTATTTGGTAACTTGGCATATAATGCCTATGAGTTTTTTAAAGAAAGACCTAATACAAAAAGAAAAATACAAATTAATAATATAATAATCGAAAGTAATCCTGCGATTGAAATACTATTATTAATTGACAATAAACCTTTTATTATTGATTCTATTAATTGCCTATTGATGAATCTTAATCTAAAGGCAAAATTCTTGCTTCATCCTGTTATATCATGCGCTAGAGGTAATAAAGGAAACTTACAAGAAATATTTAATATCGAGAAAAAAAACTATCATATTGAATCTCTAGTCTACATTAGTTTATTAGGAAATTTTAATAAAAAATCCATAAAATCTTTAGAAAATTCTCTTAATGATATTTTAGACCAAGTAGATGATACTTATAATGTGTGGCAGCAATTATTAAACAAAGTAACCTCTATTTCAGAGGAAATTAAAGAGAGTAGTGAGTTTTATAAAAAAAATAAATTAGATTATAAGGAATCTAATGATTTTTTAAACTGGTTAAAAAGCAATAATTTTACTTTTCTTGGAATGATAGACTTTGATTTATCATCAAAAAAATTCCTATCAGAAATAGGAGTAAAGAAGATTTGGCAAGATTCTAATAATGAAATTATTGATATTATTAAACGCTCAAATGATCTTCTATGTCAAAACCAACTAATTATCCTTGGCAAAGTTGATGTTATATCAAATGTACATAAGAATAACTTAGTTGATTATATTTTAATTAAAAAAATTGATAAAGATGGGAATTATACTACTGTTAGTATAATTTTTGGTCTATATAGCATGGCTGTACATTATCAATCAATTGCTAATATTCCAATATTAAGACAAAAACTGCAATTTGTACTAAATAAAGCTTCTTTTGTCACTGATGGATATAATACTAAAAAATTAAAAAATATTATTCAAACTCTTCCCATAGAAGCTTTAATACAAATTGATGAAGGTGACTTATACTGTATGTCTTTACATATATTATCTGGCATCTTAAGTAAAAAACTAAAATTATTTATTCAACAAGATTGGTCTGGTACATTTATTAATGTAATAATCTTTTTAACTCGGCACCGTTTAACCCCTGAAACACATAGCACAATAAACTCTTATTTATCTCATGCATTAAATGGTAGAATACTAACTGATTATATCACCCAAGTAGCAGAACATTTTTCATATTTATTTTTAACGATAAAAGTCCATGATAAAGATAAGATTAACTTTGAAGTTGAATCAATTGAACAAGAATTAAATCAACTATCTACTAGCTTTAGAGAAGATTTTGCTCAGGAATTATGTAAGGAATTTGGAGAATATCAGGGCGGTATTAATTTCAAACTGTATGACCATATTTTCTCTAATGATTATAAAGAAAAATTTAATGGGCAAACAGCTATTATGGATATTGATTATCTAATTAAAGCTACTGCTCATAATAAAAGTTTCTATAATTTAACTGCAATAGATAATAAAAGATATTATCTGAAAATTTATAATCCTGGTCCTAAACTGGCTCTTTCTAACCTATTACCACCTATTGAAAATCTAGGATTTAAAGCCATAGATGAACGTAGTTTTGCCGTAGCGCAAACTGATAATGTAAGTGACAGCTGGATATATGAGTTCACTCTTGAAAGCTTAATAGAAATTGAAACTAATACTAATGAGCTTAAGAAAAACGTAGAAGAAGCTCTTGATAAAATTAATACTGGATTTCTTGCCAATGATTCATTAAGTAAATTAATAGTATTATCTGGTTTGAATTGGTGGGAAGTTAAGTTAGTTAAAGCTTTAACAAGATATTTGCATCAAACATGTTTCACTTATGGCAAGGGATATGTTCAATTAACTTTAATAAAGCATTTTTTATATACTAAAATGTTAGTTGATCTATTTGATAGTAAATTTAATCCTATCAATTTTTCAGAGAAACAAGTAAAAATTTTAAAAACCTCTATTACCAACTATCTTAATAATATCAATTCCGGTAGCGAAGATAAAGTTCTTCGAACTATGTTTAGTATTATTGAAGCAATTGTTAGAACTAACTGCTATCAATTAGATGATAATGATAATATTAAAAGAAAAAATTACTTTTCTTTTAAATTTGACTCTAGCAAAATTCCAAACCTACCATTACCAATACCGTATGCTGAAATATTTGTTTATGAAAATGATTCGTTTGAAGGTATTCATTTACGTGGAGGAAAAGTAGCTCGCGGAGGTCTCAGATGGTCTGATCGAGGGGAAGATTATCGAACAGAAGTATTAGGGTTAATGAAAGCTCAAATGACTAAAAATTCTGTTATTGTACCTGTTGGTTCAAAAGGTGGGTTCTTTCTTCATTTTAGTAAAGATAATTTAAGTCCTAAAGATTATATGGATAAAGCCATTAGCTGTTATAAAAGCTTCTTACGTGGTTTATTAGATATAACTGATAATATAGTTAATGGCAAAATTATTCACCCACAAAATACTATCATTTATGATGATGAAGATCCATATTTGGTAGTAGCTGCTGATAAAGGTACTGCTACTTTTTCTGATTATGCTAATAGTATATCTGCTGAATATAATTTTTGGCTAGGAGATGCCTTTGCCTCAGGAGGATCAGCTGGTTATGACCATAAGAAAATGGCTATTACTTCTAAAGGAGCTTGGATTTCTGTAGCAAATCATTTCCATGCTATGGGCATTAATGTTCAAAAAGACCCTATTACTACTATAGGTATCGGTGACATGTCAGGAGATGTCTTTGGCAATGGAATGCTTAGATCTGATACTATCAAACTTGTTGCTGCCTTTAACCATAAGCATATATTTATTGATCCTAATCCTGATCCAATTACTAGCTTTAATGAACGCGCTCGTTTATTTGCTTTACCTGCTTCTAATTGGACCGATTATAACCAAGAAATAATTTCTGGAGGAGGAGGAGTTTTTGAGAGAAGCAGCAAATCTATTCCTATATCTAAAGAAGCTAAAATATTATTAAAAATAAATGCCAATGAGCTATCTCCTGATGATTTAATCAAAGCTATTTTACAAGCAGATGTCGATTTATTATGGAACGGTGGAATTGGAACTTATATCAAAGCTTCTACAGAAAGTAATTTAGAAATAGGTGATAAATCTAATGATAACCTAAGAATCAATGGTAGTGATGTTAAAGTAAAAGTAATAGGAGAAGGTGGAAATATTGGAGTATCTCAATTAGGGCGTATAGAATATAGTAGATCAGGTGGCAGATTAAATACTGACTTTATTGATAATTCAGGAGGAGTTGATTGTTCTGATCATGAAGTAAATATTAAAATTGCATTAAATAAAGCTGTAGTATCGAAGAAAATTACTTTAGAGAAACGTAATAAGTACCTTGCAAAAATGACACAACAAGTTGAAGGGCTAGTATTACTTGATAATTACCAACAAAATCAAGCCCTTGACATAATGCAATTATCCCCTACCCTAAATACTGGAATATTTAGTCAGTTTATAGATACTTTAGAAGAAGAAAAACTCATCAATAGAGCCGTAGAATTTTTACCAACTAAAGATGAACTTAATAGAAGAGCCGCTAGTAAAGAAAATTTAACCCGCCCTGAACTTTGTGTGTTATTATCTTATAGCAAAAGTTCGACTTATTACGACTTAAGTTCAGCAACATTTTCTCAAGATAAATATTTTGACTCATATTTAATTAATTATTTTCCTAAATTAATGCAAGAAGACTTCCAAGAGGAAATTTTAGCGCATCCATTAAAACACGAAATTATTCGAACTGTTGCAACTAATAAAATTGTAAATCAACTAGGTGGCCCTTCTATCAATCTTTTAAAACGTGAGACTGGTGCTTCCCTTTGCGATATAGTTCGTTCATATACTATTATCTGTGATATTTTTGATTTAAATAATCTTTGGACAGAAGTAGAATTGTTATCAAGTAATGTAGATTATAAAGTCAAAATCGATATGTTTACTGAAATCGCTAAAATTATGCGCAGAGGTATAGCTTGGTTTACAAAACATCTCAAACGACCAATTAATATTAGTAATATTATTGAAGAATATTATACCCCATCTCAATCTTTAAGCAAAAAGGTTAGTGAATTATTACTTGGAGAAGCAAAAACTAAATTTAAAGATAAGGTTCAATTATATACTTCTTCTGGAGTAGAAAAGGGCTTAGCCAACAAAATAGCTGCCCTCGATAGTTTAGTATCTGTTTTTGATATTATATATATTGCTCAAAAAACAAATAGATCTAATACAGATATTGCTAATCTATATTTTGCTACTGCAAGCAAATTTAGCATTGATTGGTTACGCAGACTCTGCGATAAGCAACTAAATAATACTTATTGGACTAGATTATCAATTCAAGCGTTAAAAGATGATTTATATGACAAGCAAAGAAAATTATTAATTAAAATAATTAATAATTCAAAAGTAAATATTGATTTAGATTTATGGATTGATAATAATAAAAATTACACTTCTATCTTTTTAGATTTTATTACAATATTAAGATCTCAAAAAAATATAGATTTAAATATTTTAATTCTAGCAAATAAGAAATTTGAAACTTTTTTGTATAAACTTGAGTAGTTATTATGACCTTATTACCACTAAAGCAAGCCAGAATTGACTCCAGGAAAACTATTGATGAAGTAGCATCATACTTAAAAATAAAAAGGCAATATTTAGTGGCACTTGAAGAGGATAAAATGGAGCTGCTTCCAGCAGAGGTATATACTAAAGGTTATATTAAATTATATTCAAATTACTTAGGATTAAAATTAAGTTCTGTAGAAGGTGAAGATAATATAGAAGAAATTACTAAATCTGCTAAAAAAACTAACTTACGAACTAGACAAAATAAAATAATTCTAAACTATAAGTGGAAAAAACATATTATTATTATTTCTATTTTATTATTAATCTTGCTTTCAATAATCTTTAACATAATATTGTCATCTGAATAAAAATAACTTCCATGAATGATCTTATAAACTATTATATAAACCAAATAGATGAACAAACTGAGAGCGATGGGCTAAGTAGAAATAATTTTCAAGAACAAAAAAACATATTATTAAATTTAATGAAAGATGTAGATAAGAAACTTGAGTTGCTTCTTATGGAATTAAATGGACAACATAAAGAAATTTCTACTCTTAAGAATGAGAATGAAAAGCTTAAAAATAATTATAAGCAAATGCTAGACCAAATCAATTTATACATTGCAGAACTTGAATCCATAAAACAGTCAAATACATAAAATAAATGTCTATAGTCACCATAACCTTAGGTAGTAAAAATTTTCAACTTGCCTGTAGCAATGGCTCTGTTCAGGAATTAAACACTCTTGTAGTTAAATTAAATGACAAAATTGCTGAAATGAAAAAAATAAGCCCAACAGCATCATTCGAATTATTATTAGTTATGGCTGCTTTAGGTCTACAAGAAAAAGTACAAAACTTAACCAATCAAATTACTGATTTTCACGAGGGTAAAACCTTGAAAGAAGAAGAACAATTTGCAGAAACTCTAAGTACTATAGCAGGTTATCTAGAAAACCTTGCAAAAAAGATTGGAAAGTGATAGACTGCTCCACGATGTCATGCTAGCTACAAACGCAATATATCAATTATTATTGCTAAAAATATGAGCTGCTTGGTACGTGAGCTTAATGTATTATACCCCAGGACTATAATTTTTACGTTAGGAAGCTGTCCCTGCCTGCTACCGAGGTACAGGCATATGGTATCCACTTTATACATAAAGGTTCTTTGCGGATCTTTAGGTAACGGCCAAAGCGGTTCATTCATAGATGCAATAGCAAATCGACATTATTTCTAACTATAATGGAAATAATATCGATTTTTGTTTCATAACCAGATGTGATTATTTATTTCCTTTCTGATACAACAAAACTAAAATCGTAAGCTTACTAACATCAAGAAAAAATATCTTAGTACTATTATATTTGTAATATATTATTATTGATAACCATGAGATGTAAAAACAATCTCTTATCATAATAGTTAGGCATGAATTTAGACTATTAAAATTCACCAAAATTCCGCCTTATAGACCTAATAGTGCTGCGGCCTAGAGGTATACTCAATTAACTTGAAGAGTTGGAGAAATGGTTAACGGTAATAGTTTGGAAATTATCGTTTATTAAGGTACGTAACCTATCTTTATAATTGCCGATGTTGCTGAAAAATTTGTTTAGTGCTTCTGAAAATTGTTCAAAATTATGATAAAATTTATTATTAGTTGTAATACTGTGCATAAACTTCCATAATCTCTCAATTGGGTTAAGATTTGGACTATATGGTGGCAAAAATACTAGCTCTATTTTACTACAATTTACTAGGTATT
>JAJIYR010000035.1 GCA_020881085.1 Rickettsia endosymbiont of Bryobia graminum
GTCAAACAATGCTCGGCGATATTTTGCTGGAAATACCATGTGATACAGCAGTACCGTAACATTATGACTTTTGTGTATATATTTGCTCATTCCTCCATATTACGCCGCAAGCGGCGGGGAATATACCCAAAAGAGATTTAAATTTATATTTAAGCTGGTAGCTTTATTTATTATAGTATAAAATATTTCACCTAATTCAAATTTATATTAAATGACAAACAACGAAGCAAAAATTGAGACTATAGATTTTAATAATGCTCTATCTGAACGGTATCTTTCATATGCCCTATCAACTATCATGTCAAGATCTTTGCCCGATGTTCGTGATGGTTTAAAACCAGTACATCGCAGATTATTATATGCAATGCTACAATTAAGGTTAGAACCAAACTCTGGCTATAAAAAATGTGCTAGAGTTGTTGGTGACGTTATTGGTAAATACCATCCTCATGGGGATGTTGCAGTATATGATACATTAGTACGTCTTGCTCAAAGCTTTTCTCTTAGATACCCTCTAATTGACGGACAAGGAAATTTTGGCTCAATTGATGGCGATAATGCTGCAGCAATGCGTTATACTGAATCTCGTATGACTGAGATTTGCACTTTCTTAATGTCTGATATTGATAAGAACACTGTTGATTTCCGCCCTACTTACGATGATTCCGATACTGAACCAGTTATTATGCCGGCTATGTTTCCTAATTTACTTGCTAATGGGTCTGAAGGTATTGCTGTAGGTATGGCAACTAGCATTCCACCACATAATTTACACGAATTATGTGATGCATTAATATATATGCTGGATAATACTGATACTAGCGTTACAGATATTCTGCAATTTGTAAAAGGCCCAGACTTCCCTACTGGTGGAGTAATTATTGATCCTATAGAGAGTATAAAACAAGCTTATAATACAGGACGCGGAGGATTTAGAGTAAGAGCTAAGTGGCAGAAAGAAGAATTAAGTTACGGTTTATATCAAATTGTTGTCACTGAAATACCATATCAAGTTCAAAAATCTAAACTTATTGAACAGATAGCTACATTACTTAAAGACAAAAAAATTCCTTTAATTGGTAATATTAGAGATGAGTCTACTGAAGATATTAGATTAATTATTGAACCCAGGGATCGTAATTGTGATCCTAATATTATTATGGAATCTCTATTTAAGCTAACTTCCCTAGAGAACAGAATTCAACTTAATATGAATGTCATATCTTCTAATAATATTCCAAAAGTCATGAATATATTAGAAATATTGCAAGAATTTTTAACTCATCGCAAAAATATTGTTACTCGTAAGTCTCAATTCCTAATTAGTAAAATTGAACATAGGTTAGAAATTTTAAAGGGTCTTAGAATAGCTTATTTAAACTTGGATGAAATAATAAAAATTATCCGAGAAGAAGATCATCCCAAGGAAATAATGATCGAGAGATTTATCTTAACAGATCTACAAGTCGAATCAATCCTCAATACTAAATTAAGATCTTTAAGAAAATTAGAAGAACAAGAAATTATTACTGAACACAATAATTTAGAAACAGAACTAAAAAATTTACAGAAAATTTTACAAGATAGCAAAGAACTGAAAAAAATACTAAAATCAGAAATTAAGTTTATTCAAAATAAATTTAATTTCAATACCCAGATAGGTAAGCGTAGAACTAATTTTGAGCAATCCAATATCGAAGCTCAAGTTGTTGATATTTCTGCCTTCATTAATAAAGAACCTATTACTATTATCTGCTCAAAAATGGGATGGATTCGCGCTTTAAAAGGACATAACAATGATTTATCAAATATAAAATATAAAGAAGGTGATGAAGAAAAATTTGTTCTTAATGCTCATACTACCGATAAAATTCTTATATTAAGTGCGGCTGGTCGTTTCTTTACTATTTTTGGCGATAATATATTTAAAGGTAAAGGAAATGGTGAGTCTATTAAATTAATAATAGACATAGGTAATGAAGAAATAGTAAATATGCTGGTACATAAACCTAATAGTAATTTGCTTATAGCTAGCAATATTGGTAAAGGATTTGTTGTAACATCTGACGAAGTGCTAGCAAGTACCAAACTTGGCAAACAAATTATGAACCTTTCAGAAAATCATTCATGTATTATTTGTAGACCAATTGAAGGTGATCTAATAGCTTGTATTGGAGAAAATAGAAAATTATTAATATTTAAAGTAGATGAAATACCTGTAATGAAGAAAGGATCAGGAGTCACTCTACAGAAATATAAGGATGCTAAACTAATAGATATTAAAATATTTAATAGTGAAAATGGATTAAGTTGGAATATTGGAGAAAAAACAAGAATAGAAAAAGATATTTTACCATTTTTTGGAAGACGTGGTGGTGTAGGAAAAATCCCACCTAGTGGCTTTCCTAAAAATAATAGATTTTCATAAAATATATGGCTCTGTCCAAATAAGTGTGGAAATTCTAAAACAGGCATTAAATTCGACCCTCAAATTTTATCAAAAAGTGAGCCATGGCCTCTCCCCAATTTCGGATAGGCATAATCCATTTTCGTGTAATATATAGTCAATTGTCAAGTATAAAGTCTTAAAAACAGAGTCATCGTTGGGAAAAACCCTTTTGTTCTTAGTGACTCTGCGAAATGCGCCATTTACGCCTTACCGAGGGGCTGCAAAGATTACTCTTTGGACCCATCACAGAACCGGACTTACAGATTACCCATAGCCGGCTCTTCAACAAAAATATACTGAATTAACTTAAAGAGTTGGAGAAATGGTTAACGGTAATAGTTTGGAAATTATCGTTTATTAAGGTACGTAACCTATCTTTATAATTGCCGATGTTGCTGAAAAATTTGTTTATTGCTTCTGAAAATTGTTCAAAATTATGATAAAATTTATTATTAGT
>JAJIYR010000036.1 GCA_020881085.1 Rickettsia endosymbiont of Bryobia graminum
ATGCGTCCGTCTCGTTCTGTCTTATGACGTTCCTTCAACTTCTCTCTTTGTTCTTCTGTCAATACATTCTTACTCACAATGTCCTAAACTCTACAATAGCTCTCCTATCTTTGCAACCCTTCATTTACGAACAGTATATAATCCTCCTATTATTTCTATATTAATTAAAGTAAGATAATTTGATAGAATCAAAGATTTCTATATTTTCTGATACAGAACTTAAGAAAAATTATGATAAGAGCTTAAGTATAATTAAAATATCCCCTATAATTTAATTACAACTGGTTTTAGTAATTATTTCTAGGTAATATTTGATATTTTTTTATAAATAAAAGAATTGACTTGGCTTTTTGTGCTAAATAACTTTCAATATTTATACTAATATTCACTAAAATCTTTAATTTAGTAACTATTAGTATACTATTTACTAATTAGAAAATACTTGTAACAAATTATGCACTGATGAATCAAACATTTTAAGTATAATATTTGGTTTTAAACCTAAATATATTATCAAGAAACAGAGAGGAACTATTGCAAATATTTCATACAAATACAAATCTCTTAAATCTCTAACATTATGATTAGTAATCTCTCCTAACATAACATTTTTATATAATTTTAACATATATACCGCTCCAAGAATAATACCCAAAGCAGCAATACAACTCGATATTATACTATATTTATAGATACCAAATATACTAAAAAACTCACCTACAAAACCGCTAGTACCTGGTAACCCTATAGAGGCAAGCATTGATATCATAAAGAAAACAGCAAGCACTGGCATTTTACTTGCAACTCCACCAAACTTAGCTATCTCCTTAGTGTGCATTCTATCGTATAATGCACCAACTATTAAGAATAAGGCTGATGCTACAATACCATGACTAATCATTTGGAATAATGCTCCATTGATTCCTTCTTCTGTTAGACTGAAAATACCTGCTGTTACATAACCCATATGAGCTATTGATGAGTAAGCTATCATCTTTTTCATATCTTGCTGCGCAAGGGCTACAAGAGAACCATATATTATAGCAATAATACTAAGTATTATTATATAATAGGCAAATTCTTGAGAAACGTTGGGGAATATTGGTAATAATATTCTTAAGAAACCATAAGCACCAAGTTTTAGTAATATTCCTGCTAAAATAACTGACCCTGCAGTTGGAGCTTGCACGTGGGCATCAGGAAGCCATGTATGAAATGGTAGCATTGGAATTTTTATCGCAAAGGCAATAAAAATCGCTAACCATAGAATTTTTTGTGTTACTACTGAATATGAAGATACTAAATCAGGTAAAGCAGTAATATCAAAACTACCAGATTGACTATACATATACATTAGTGATAACAAGAAAAAGACAGAACCGAAAAATGTATATAAGAAAAATTTTAAAGCAGCGTAAACCCTATTTTCTCCACCCCAAATTCCTATGATAATATACATAGGGATTAATATTATTTCAAAAAATAAATAGAATAACAATAGATTGATTGAAGCAAATGCTCCTATACAAAAAGATTCAATTAATAAAAAACATAGCAAAAATTCCTTTATATATTTTTTTATTGTAAAAATACTGGCTATTATACAAATCAGGGTTAATAAAGATGTTAAGACGATAAATAATATAGAAATACCATCAACTCCTACATAAAATTCAAGACCTATAGCTTTAATCCAACTATATCGCTCTACAAATTGGTAAGATGCTGACGTTTTATCAAATTTAAGCAATAAATAAAAAGTAGCTATAAAAGTAAGAACAGAACTTAATATAGCAACATACATTGCATAAACTTGCTTGTTAGGAGATTTACTTTGTCCAACAAAGAGTAAAATATATAATGCACTTAATAATGGCAGATAAATAGTTATTGATAAAATTGGTAACTCTAACATACTTATACCTAAACCATTTTATACATAAAATTCAATATAAAGAAAGTAATACAAATCACCATAAATACAGCAATATATAAAGTATAATTAAATATATCGCCTGTTTGTAATTTACTAACTACTGTACTAAAATAATTTGTAGTACTAGCAAAACCATTAGGACCAAAACGATCAATAAATCTTTGATCAATCATATTAAATAATTTACTTACTTTATCTAATGGTTTTATAAAAATAAAATTATATATTTCATCAAAATAATATTTATTTAATAATAATTTCTTGATAAAATTAATTTGTCCTTTTTCCTTATTTTTCTTATATAGGCAAATTCCCCAAATAATACCAATTATTCCGACAATAAGTGGTAATAACTGGATATAAAATGGCGGATGAATAGCTAGTTTTTTATAAATATGGATATTAAAGATACTATCTACAAAATAACCATTTGGTTTATCCATCGATAATATATAGTAACCTACCATTCCAGAACAAAAACTGCCTAAGATTAATAGACTTAAAGGAAAATTCATAATTTTAGGCGATTCATGGACATGCTCAAAATCTTCTTGACTCAAACGTGTTTCTCCGTGAAATACTAACATAATGATTTTCATAGAGTAAATAGCTGTAAGTATAGCTACTATAATACCGATAGTAAAAACTACCGTTCCTACCCCCCCACTAATATAAGCTAATTCTAAAATTGCATCTTTTGAATAAAAACCAGCGAGTGGATAAATACCTATTAAAGCTAAAGAGCCTATCAAGAAATTACAATAAGTAAATGGCATCTTCTCTTTAATCCCACCGATTTTAGTAATATCTTGCTCGTGGCAAGCATGAATTACACTACCTGCTGATAAGAATAATAAAGCTTTAAAAAATGCATGAGTTACTAAGTGAAAGACTCCAGCATTATACGCAGACACACCACAAGCAAGGAACATATAACCAAGTTGGCTACATGTAGAATAAGCAATTATTTTCTTAATATCATTTTGCATTACTGCAATAGTTGCAGCAAATAAGCAGGTTATACCGCCAATTATCGCAATAAATTGCAGTACACATGTACTATATTCAAATAAATATGAACATCTAGCTACTAAAAATACTCCTGCTGTTACCATAGTTGCAGCATGAATAAGAGCTGAAACTGGTGTTGGTCCTTCCATTGCGTCTGGCAACCATACATGCAAACCAATTTGAGCAGATTTCCCCATACATCCTAGGAATAATAGCATACATGCAATATCAATTATTGATATTTTTAAACCTAATAGATTATATTTTACATTAGATAATGATTCAGCTTTATTAAAGACCGTAGAAAAATCTGCCGCTTGAAAGTAAATCATTATAGTAATAATCCCTAAAATAAAGGCAAAATCACCTATTCTATTTACAACAAAAGCTTTAATTGCCGCCTTATTTGCCAATTCTTTTTTATACCAAAAACCAATTAATAAATATGAACATAATCCTACTCCTTCCCAACCAAAAAATAACTGCAAGAAATTGTCAGCTGATACTAAAGCAAGCATAAAGAAAGTAAATAATGAGAGAAAAGATAGGAATTTATTAATCCCTTCATCATTTTCCATGTAACCTAAAGAATAAACATGAACAACGGCTGAAATCATCGTTACAACTATACACATGATAGCTGTTAATTGGTCAATATAGATAGCCCAATATATTTGAATATTAGAAATAACTAACCATTTAGCTAAGATAATATGAATTATTTTATTATTTATTCCACAATTATAAAATATTAGTAGTGATAACAAGGCAGATAAAACTATAGCTCCTGAAGAAATTATTGATGCCTGCCTCTTTGTAAGACAATTCCCAAACAAACCGTTAATGATACTAGAAATTAACGGTAACATAATCATTAATGTTGCAGAATTAGTTATCATATTGTTTTCTACTATCCTTTCATTTGGTTAGCGTCTGCTAATTCTATAGACCCTTTATTCCTAAAATATACTATTAATATTGCAAGTCCTATTGAAGTTTCGGCAGCTGCAATAGTTAAAATTAATATACTAAAAACTTGCCCTGATATTTCACTATTATAGCTTGAAAAGGCTACAAAATTTATATTTACGGCTAATAACATTAATTCAATAGACATTAAAATTGTTATGACATTTTTACGATGCAAAAATAGCCCTACCATTCCTATAGTAAAGATTAAAGCAGATAAAATTAAATAATGTTCTAAAGTAATATTATTATTCATATTTAATTCCTTCTACTCCATCATGTAATTTAGGTGTAACCATTAATATAGAATTCTCTTTGTTACTGCTATTTTGCTTGCTAATATCTTGCCTTTTTACTTCTTTACGATGCTTTACGGTTAGAACAACACAAGAAATCATTGCTACAAATAGAATAATACCTGCCATTTGAAATGGTAAAATAAAATCAGTATATAATACTGAACCTATTGCTTTTGTATTACTAATATTTACGGCAATAGGAAAATTGTTATACTCAAAATTAATATTTTTTGTTCCAAGCAAAATAATCAAGATAAAATCAATAAACATAATTAGAGCTATAGAGACACTAATAATTAGGTTTTTCTTAAATTGCTCAATAGCATAAATAATATGTGTATCAAGCATCATTATTACAAAGAGAAATAATACTGCAATAGCTCCAACATAAATTACAACTAGCATCATTGCTATAAATTCTGCTCCTAGCAAAATCATTAAACCTGAAGCATTACAGAAACTAAAAATTAGCCATAAAACAGAATATACCGGATTCCTGCTAACAACTACCAAGCAGCTGCTAACAACCATTAATCCAGCAAATAAATAAAAAAATAGTTCCATAGTAAATTAATATATATTTATTTATAAGAATATAACATTACTTCGTCATGGCGAACGATTGCTAAAACAATCGCGTAGTTATCCAGTTTTCTATACAGCAGTCATTCCGAACTTGATTCAGAATCTAAAGAAGATGCAGAAACAAGCTCAGCATGACACGTTTGACGCTTCTGGATGGCAACAATACTAACACTCTCGCCATTACGGTTAATAATAATTTCTATTTCCATCTAATAATCCACCTACAATAACTCTATCAGTAGATAGTCTTATCCTTTATAATCATGCATACAAGCTTCGATTCTCCAACCATTAGGATCAATAATAAATGCACCATAATAACCAGGATGATATTCTGGTCTAATACCAGGTATTCCGTTATCTTTACCGCCGTTTTGAATGCATTCCTGATACCATTTATTTACTGAATCAACATCTGGTGCTAAAAAGCTAAAATGGACACCTTTTGCTTTGCCAATTTCTTCGTTTTCACCTCTTCCTTCAGTGCTGATCCAGAAAGATGGCTTGCTATCCTTTCCATAACCATCTACATAACCACCAATTTCCACTACTCTATCATAACCTAATGTTTTTAAAGTTTTATCATAAAACCCTAAACTTTCTTTATAATCTTTAACAGCTATTGAAATATGATCTATCATTTTATTTTTTTATTGTATCTTCAATTAACATAACAAATATATCATTCCGGACGTAGCTCTAGAATCTATTAGAGATCCTGGAATAAATTTAGGATGACAGATGTATTACTCTGAACCTCGACCACCATAGCCAGAATTATCACTATATATAGCTCCTGAATCCGCAGGAGAAGGAAATGCAGGTTGTAAGCTACCATCTACTACAATATCCATTTCAGGAAGAAATAGTTTAAAAAATTTATTATCACCTAAATTAAATAACCACATCATCTATCAATTACCTATACTTATAATCATTCTTCAGCTTAACAGCCAATTCTTGTTCCCACATATCACCATTTCTTAATAATCTTTCCTTATCATAGATTAATTCTTGATGAGTAAGGGTAGAAAACTCAAAATTTGGCCCTTCTACTATAGCGTCAACTGGGCAAGCCTCTTGACATAAACCACAATAAATACATTTAGTCATATCAATATCATATCTAGTAGTACGCCTGCTGCCGTCCTCCCTTTCTTCTGCTTCAATAATAATTGCTTGAGCTGGACAAATTGCTTCACATAATTTGCAAGCAATACAACGCTCTTCCCCATTAGCATAGCGCCTTAACGCATGCTCTCCTTTAAATCTAGGGCTAATTGGACCTTTTTCATAAGGGTAGTTTAAGGTTACTTTAGGTTTAAAAAAATATTTTAAGGTTAAGGCCATACCAGAAATTATTTCAAACAAAAAGAAAGATTTTATATAATTAATTATTCTCATCATCATACCATATTGGGTAAATTACCTGTAAACATCAGAATAGTCGATAATAATATTACCCAAAATAAAGTAAACGGTAAAAAGACTTTCCAACCTAATCTCATTAACTGATCATAACGATACCTAGGCAAAGTACCTCTAATCCATAAAAAACAAAATAATAAAAAACCTACTTTTGAAACAAACCAAATAAACCCTGGTATGAAATTCAAGAATTTAAGACCAAAAGGTGGTAAATAGCCCCCTAAGAAAAATGTTGTAGTCATAGCGCTTACTAAGATCATATTAGCATATTCTCCTAGAAAAAATAAAGCAAACCCCATCGACGAATATTCAACATTATAACCAGCCACTAGTTCAGATTCAGCCTCTGCTAAATCAAAAGGTAATCTATTAGTTTCAGCAAGCACTGATATAAAAAATATTACTCCCATAGGTAGTAGCATTAAATCGACCCACCAAGGCAACAAGTGTTTTCTTTCTATAATCTCTGTAAGATTTAATGTTCCTGTTGTCAATAATACTGTAACTATTACTAATCCTATAGATACTTCATAAGAAATCATTTGAGCGGACGCTCTAATAGCTCCAAGGAAAGCATATTTTGAATTACTCGCCCAACCAGCTATAATTACTCCATATACACCTAACGAAGAAATTGCTAAAATATATAAAACACCAACATTAATGTTAGAAAGAACAATTCCTTTATCAAAAGGAATTACCGCCCAGCCAATTAAACTCAAAATGAAAGTAATCATAGGAGCTACAATAAATAATATTTTATCTGCTGGATTTGGAATAATTGGTTCTTTAAATAGTAATTTAATAGCATCAGCTATTGGTTGCAATAACCCAAAAGGACCCGTTACATTTGGCCCTCTTCTAAGCTGAATTAATCCTATTACTCTACGTTCGGCATAAGTAAGATAAGCAACACAAAGAAGTAACGGTATAGTAATACATAAAATTTTTAGGACTATAATAATTAAAGGTAATATATATTCACTTACAAAATCTATCATGCTACTTTTTCTCTTTGTTGTTTAGCTTCTAAACATTTAGACATAGTAACTGAGGCTCTACTAATAGAATTAGTCATATAGTAATTTATAGGATTATTAATTATGTCGTCATCCAATAATTTTTCTTTAGAAGTAAATTTCTTAAAATCACTCTTCGTTATTTTATACATATTAGCAAATAATGTAAATTCTGATACTAATTTAGCTCTAATTTCTAATAAACTATTCATATCAAGATTTAAATTTAAGCTAGCAGCTAAATCATTAATAATTTTCCAATCTTCCTTGGCTTGACCAACTGGAGAAACAGCAGCTTTGGTATATTGAGGTCTACCTTCAAAATTTACATAAATTGCATCTTTTTCTAAATAGCTAGTTGCTGGAAATATCACATCAGCAGCATTTGCACCATTATCACCATGATGGCCTTGATATACTACAAAAGCAGACTTTAACTTAGTCATATCAATCTCATCGCTACCGAGTAGATAAACAAATTTAATTTCTTCTGCTTCAGCTTTTTGTAAAATCTCCGTAACATTAACCCCATCATTTTCAGGGCTAAAGCCTATATCTAGACTACCAACCGTAGACGCATAATTATGCAATATGTTAAAGCCGTTCCAATCATCTCGTACTATACTATATTTCTCTATTATCTGATGAATTTGAGCTAAAATAGCATAGCCATCTTCTCTTGCATATATTCCATCTCCAATAATTATCATTGGATTTTTTGCTTTCGCTAATTCTTTAGCAAAATCATGTTCTTCAGTAATTATTTGTTTAAGTACGTTTAAATTAGATCCTAACTCATTAATGTGATATGTTTGATCAATAACGTTACCAATTCGGTATATTTTTAGATTCTTTTCTCTTTGTAATACACCTATACGAGAGTTAAGAACTGGAGCTATTTGTCTTATATTTGCACCAATTATTAAACATACATCAGTATTCTGTAATTTTGAAATTGTTGTATTAAATAAATAATTCCCTCTAGAAGATTTATCAATTTTATAACCAAATTGATTGTCAAAATTGCTACAACCTAACTTAGTTAACATCTTCTTTAAGATAAACATTGACTCTACGCAAGCAAGCTGCCCTGCAATCGCCGCCATTTCTTTACCTTCTAAGGATTGTAATTTATCTACTACTAATTCTATCGCCTCACTCCAAGAAGCTTCAACTAATTTACCGTTCTTTTTAATATATGGAATATCTAATCTTTGATTCTTTAAACCATCATAAGAAAATCTAGCTTTATCTGATATCCACTCATCATTAATTTCATCATTTCTTCTTGGTAATATTCTCATTACCTGATTGCCTTGAGAATCAACTTCTATACTACAACCTTGAGCATCTAGTATGTCTATAGAAGGGGTTCTAGTTAATTCCCAACTTCTAGCTGTAAAAGCATAAGGTTTAGAGTTTAAAGCACCAACAGGACAAACATCTATAATATTACCAGATAATTCCGAAGCAAGACTCCTCTCAAGATAGGAAGTTATCTCCATATGTTCGCCTCTATAAATAGCTCCTATCTCTTGTACACCAGCAATATCAGTAGCAAATCTTATACATCTTGTACATTGAATACATCTAGTCATATGGGTCTCAATTAGTGGCCCCATATATTTGTCTTTTATTGTTCTTTTATTATCTGCAAATCTATTACTTCCTTTACCATATTTAAAGGCCTGATCTTGCAAATCGCATTCTCCACCTTGATCACAAATAGGGCAATCTAAAGGATGATTAATCAATAAAAACTCCATCACCCCTTCACGATCTTTTTTAACCCCAGCAGTATTAGTATGAATAATCATACCATTAGCAGCTGGCGTTGCACAAGAAGCAATAGGCTTAGGAGATTTTTCCATTTCTACTAAGCACATTCGACAATTCCCAGCAACTTTTAGACGTTCATGATAGCAAAAATGAGGTATTTCAATGCCAAGTTTATTACATGCACTCATTACTGTTGTGCCATCTTCCACTTCAACTTCGACACCATCTATAGTTAATTTTATCATTTATTATAGTTTATATTTATTTGATGAATGAACGATTTATTAAGTTAATTTAGAGATCTTTCTTTTTCATTATAGTCATTTATTTCTATTCACTAATAGAAATTTGATGATTTTGCAATATTTATTTAATTAGCCATAATTATCACTACAAAACTATGGTAGTTGTAATGTACATTAGTTAATTATTTATATCACACTTATTACTAAAACTTTCCTTGCTTTTTAAAAATTGGTAAGTTCTAGAATTAATTAAGCGAATTGTGCATTTTCTTCCCATAGCTCATTTGGTGTTTTATACCCAAGAATTTTTCTTGGTAAATTTTTTAAAAAAATCTTCTATTTTACTCATGTTACGCACTAAGCTGTAATAACATTAATATTATGTAAATCCTTAAAAGCAAATTGATTAACAGACTTGTGTATCTTTATACAATAGATCATTAAGTGTTATATTTCTAAGAAAGATCTATGGTAAATTATTTATAAACATCTTTTTTGTTTTTCATTTTCAAGACAGTGGTGTAATGGCAGTCAT
>JAJIYR010000037.1 GCA_020881085.1 Rickettsia endosymbiont of Bryobia graminum
GAGAATATGATAGGAAAATACGTAAAAAACCAAGGCATGGAATATAAGAAACTGCATGAGGATCATCAGCTAGCTTTCTTCTAAAATACCCCGCTGCTTGCGGCGGGGATTACTTTTATATATGTATTGCTCTACCATAAGCTTGTAATACGGATTCCGCCATCATCTCAGATAAGGTTGGATGTGGAAAAATAGTATTTATCAAATCAAGCTCTGTACCTTCCATAGTTTTAGTAATCACATAACCTTGAATTAATTCAGTAACTTCTTCCCCTATTAAGTGAGCCCCTAATAACTCTCCAGTTTTTACATCAAAAATTGTTTTTATTATTCCTTCATTATAACCGTCAACTAATGCTTTACCATTAGCAATCGATGGAAACTTACCAATTCTAATCTGATAGCCAGCTTTCTTTGCCTGCTCTTCTGTAAGACCTACGCTAGCAATTTGTGGAGAAGAATATGTACAACCGGCTATATTATTTTTATTAATAGGATGAGCTTTAAGGCCAGCAATAGTTTCTGCTGCAATAATACCTTCATGACTAGCCTTATGAGCAAGCCAAGGAGCAGATGTTACGTCACCTATTGCATAAATTCGTTCTTCATCAGTTTTCATAAACTGATTAGTAATGATATGCCCCTTATCTATCTTAATCTTGGTCTTCTCCAAATTAAGATTTTCAACATTACCAACTATACCAACTGCCATAAGTAAAGTTTCAGCTTGTAATTTTTCTTTTTTTCCACCTAACTCAACTTCAATTGTAATATTATCTTTATTTTTAGTATGACTTAATAATTTAGCGCCTGTATGAATTTTTATTCCTTTTTTCTCAAAGATCTTCCTTGCCATGGTAGAAATTTCTTCATCCTCAGCCTGAAGAATTCTATTTTGAACCTCAATTATTGTTACATCAGTTCCTAGAGTGTTATAGAATGATGCAAATTCTATACCAATAGCCCCTGAACCAACTATAATCATTGATTTAGGTAATTTATCTAAAATCATAGCTTCTTTAGAAGTAATAATTTGTTTTCCATCCGGCTCAAATCCATTTAAAATTCTTGGTCGTGCACCTGTTGCAATTATTATATTGGCTGCTTTAATAGAAGTTTTTTTACCATTATTATCAATTGATAATATTTTATTTCCCTCTAAGAAAGCAATACTATCTATTACTGTAACTTTATTTTTCTTTAGTAAAGATTTAATACCACTTGTTAACTGCCCTGAAATATTCCTAGAACGTTCCACTATTTTCTTTAAATCAAATTTTGGTTCACCTACTATAATTCCATAATCATTAGCATGTTTTATTTTTTGATATAATTCAGCTGATTTAAGTAATGCTTTTGTTGGTATACATCCCCAATTTAAACAAACTCCACCTAAATGTTCTTTTTCAATTAAAATAACTTTTTTACTTAATTGAGCTGCTCTAATTGCAGCAACATAACCACCTGGTCCACCACCAATAACTGCTACATCATAATTTTCCATTTAATACATCCACCCATTTTTATTATAAAATTTATAAAATAATCTAACTTTAATTTAAAAAAGTCTATAGACTTAGTATTTAATTATTTGAAGACATATCACCACTCCACCTTTTTACTAAACCGCTATCAAGACCAATAAGATCAAGCGTTCGTGACACCGAATGATTAATTATATCATCAAGGCTTCTAGGTAAACTATAAAAAGAAGGTACTGGTGGAGCAATAATTCCACCATAATTTGATACTTTTAACATATTTTCTAAATGACCTGTATGCAAAGGACTTTCTCTAATCATTAAAATTAGTCTTCTACGCTCTTTTAATATTACTCCTGCTGCTCTGGAAATTAGATTATCTTCTAAACTCACCGCAATTGCTGCAAGAGTTTTCATACTGCAAGGAGCTATTATCATTCCCGATGTTAAAAAAGAGCCACTAGAAATTTTAGCTCCAATATCTGCTATATCATAAACACAGCTAGCCATCCTTTCTACTTGTTCTATAGTATAATCTGTTTCATGCAAGATAGTAAGTCGAGCTGCTTGCGAAATAATTAAATGACTTTCTACATTTAATTGCTGTAAAATCTCAAGTAACCTGATACCATATATAGCTCCAGAGGCTCCAGATATTGCTATAATCAATCTATTTTTATTCACATAGTTCATAGTTATATTTTTTCCTTTTAAACTATATTTTATTATACTAAAATAGGTACTGGAATTAAAAAAACCTTTTGTTTTTTTCTTAACTAAACTTCCTTAATAAAATGCCATCTAGAGATAACATTATATTAAGGCATATATAGATCATGGAGCAAAACAATGAACCTAGCTAATCATATGCAAAAATTACAAAAAAAGCATAATGATTTACAAAAATTTATAAATTATGCTTTTTTACATTTTCAAGACGATATTAAAATTAAGCAATTAAAGAAACAAAAGTTAATATTAAAAGATAAAATTTTGTCGCTACATACAAAATTTATTAAAACTAAGTATAGCTAAAACATATTGTTATTTATTCAACTATTAAAAAAGCTTAAGAGAATTATTATGTTAACATTTAAAATTGACCGTGTTATAGCTGCTTTTATACTTGCTATCGGAATTGCCTTATCTGGTTACTTTATAGGTAACGCTTTTTTCAAATCGAAATCGCTAGATAGATATATAACCGTTAAAGGGCTTTCAGAAAAGGAGGTGATCTCTGACCTTGCTGTATGGCCAATTACTATTAAAGCAACTGGTAATAATCTTACTGAAGTTAATGAAAAAATTGAATCAGATCGTAATATTCTAGTTAATTTTTTAATAGAACAAGGGTTTAAGCAGGAAGAAATAGAGTTCGGTAATTATATCTAACCCGATTGAACTATTATGATAAGTGCTGTATAAGAATAGTTTAAAAAGTTAGATAATGATTTATGCGAGCATATAGTCAAGATTTAAGGAACAAAGTAATAAATAAATACAAAGAAGGAACAATGACAAT
>JAJIYR010000038.1 GCA_020881085.1 Rickettsia endosymbiont of Bryobia graminum
TGCTTCACTGATTTATCAGATACTTGTAATAATTTTACTGCTTCTCGTTTAAATTCATCTGTATATTTTATTCCTTTTGGCATTTCTTTTACTCCTTTTCTTTTATAGACTACGTGTCCGGAAAAGTAGTACTAGATCAGGTATGAGTTGATCCTTTTAGATGGAATTATCCTATTTTCGTGGAAACACATTTACCATTGCTCTTTGCTTGTAGGGAATTCTCAATTTATAGCTAATCTAATCCAGAGAATTAGATATTATTTTCTCTATATTTTGAAAATTATACTAATAATAGTAATTTAACTGATTATAATAATTTATTATATTTTATTCCTATGTGATCAAAAGCCGCTTTAGTTAGCATTCGTCCTCTGGGTGTTCTTTGTAAAAAGCCAATTTGGATTAAATATGGTTCTATAGTTTCTTCTATAGCATCACGTTGTTCTGATAAAGCTGCGGCAATAGTTTCTATACCTACTGGACCACCGGAATAACTATCTGCAATAAATTTTAAATATCTGTAGTCATTGCTATCTAAGCCTATTTTATCAACCTCTAGACGATTTAAGGCGGTATTAGCTATTTCTTGATCTATTTCTAACCTATCGTCAACTGATGCAAAATCTCTTATTCTTTTAATTAATCTTATAGCGATTCTTGGTGTTCCTCTACTGCGTCTAGCTATTTCCTCTAAAGCCTGGTTAGTTAAAGCAATTTCCAATAATTGACTAACTCTATGTAAGACTAATTTTAATTCTTCAACATTATAGAAATTTAAGCGTAGTGGAATACCAAACCTATCCCTTAAAGGGTTACTAAGTAAGCCAAGTCTAGTAGTTGCTCCAACTAAAGTAAAATTTGGTAAATTAATTTTTACTGATCTAGCAGATGGTCCTTCACCAATAATTATATCTAAAGCAAAATCTTCCATGGCTTGATATAATGTTTCTTCAATATTAGTGCTGAGGCGATGAATTTCATCAATGAATAAGATATCATTATCTTGTAAATTGGTAAGTATTGCAGCTAGATCAGCTGCCTTAGATATTGCAGGTCCTGAGGTTGACTTAAAGTTAACTCCCATTTCTTTAGAGATAATTTGGGCTAAGGTAGTTTTGCCAAGTCCAGGGGGGCCATAAAATAAAGTATGATCTAATTGCTCAGACCTGTTTTTAGCAGCCTGAATGAAAACCGATAAATTTTCCTTTATTTGTTGTTGACCTACAAATTCTTTTAAATAGCTAGGTCTTATGGAGAATTCTTGTTCGTTAGGAAGCTTATCTGCTGATAAAATATTATTATCCATTATTTCCACGTGCTTTTAGAGCTTGTTTAATTAAATCATTAAGAGAGATGTCATTATTTTTAGAAATAATATCATGTATTAAGTTTTGCGCTTCGTTTTTACTAATACCAAGGGAAGTTAAGGCAAGTATTGCATCAGATGTTAAATTCCTATTTGAAGTGTCGATGGTTAAATTATTTGGATCAGCAGAGCTTAATATCTTATCTTTTAATTCAACAATGATTCGTTCTGCTAATTTGCTACCAACTCCAGAAACAGACTTAAATACTTCTTTATCTCTTCTTGCTATTGCTGTTTGAATTTGTTCAAGAGATAGATTAGATAAGATCCCCAGAGACATTCTTGTGCCGATACCATTTACTGATTGTAATATATTAAAAAAACTCTTTTCTTCTAATGATAAAAAGCCATAAAGATTAATATGGTCTTCCCTTACATGTGTTTCAATAAATAACTGGCAGAATTCATTAATTGCTAATTTACTTAAAGTAATATTAGAACAATATACTAAATACCCAACACCATTAACATCAATAATAACATGGTCACTAGAAGAAGAATCTACTTTGCCTTTTAACTTACCAATCATAATATCTAATCATTCTAATTTTTTGGTTTATGATCTTTAGTGACTATATAAGTGATTATTGGGGCTATGGTTAATATACTAGCAAAAATATAATGTATTAATTTAGGGTTTTCCATACAATGGCATTGTCCATCTTCAGGAAGGCTTAATGAAAATATAATATACGCTACTATTAAAGTGATAAATATATACATAAGTAAATATGTTATATATTTAAGTCCTAACCAAAATTTTTTTATCTTATATTTTTTTTGCTAATACTGATATTATACATCTAACCAATTAATATCTTCAAGTTTATAATAATTACAATTAACATTTTATAGTACTAAATGCATTATGACAAGACCAGCATTTCTAATAGCTTTTTTTACAACAATTATTCGTTACTATGATTATGCGCTTTTTGGTTTATCAGCAGCAATTTTATCTAAGAATTTCTTACCACCAAGTAATAATAACAATCAGCTACTATTATTTTACGCAATATATGTTGTAGCTGTAATAGCAAGACCTATAGGATCAATTATTTTTGGTTTTATAGGTGATAAATATGGTAGGGCAATTTCCGTTAAAATTTCAATTTTTTTAGCTACTGGTTCAACAATTCTTATAGGATTAATTCCTGATTTTAATAAAATAGGGATATTAGCTACTTGTATTCTAACTTTTTGTCATATGGTATTTCTAGTAAGTCTGTCAGGAGATATAGATGGAATAAAAATTTATGCTGTAGAAAAAATAGGCAAATTCCATAAAAATTATATCAATGGCGTTATAGTATTTTGTACTCAAATAGGGGCATTATTTGCTGCCACAATGTATCATTTTTCAACAAAATTTCCTGATATAAATTATTTATGGCGTCTCAATTTTATTATTGGAGGGGTTTTAGGTATATCTATCATACTGATGAGGCACTTATTCCAAGAAAGCGAAGAATTTTTACAATATAAACGAGATAATAAATCTTATGAGGTAAAGTTTCTTGATTTAACAACAATATTAAAAAATACATTTGGCAAATTTATTATAGTGTTGATAATTAGTGGTTGTATAGGAGGCATTTATCACTTTCTTGCTATTTTTTGGGGAGTATTTGCAGCAAAAGCTGCTGTAATTATGGATTCATCGCAAGCTCAAATTCTTAATATATGGATAATAGTACTTTATGGTATTATGTCTATTTTCTCAGGTATTTTAGCTGATAAATTTAATTCTAAGAAACAGATATATATATCATTAATATTTAGCATCATAGCTGTTAGTGTTGTCTATTTCTTGCTACATAATAATGAGGAAATAGTATATTATTTCCCCCTTATTATTATATCTATGATGCCGTTTTATTCAGTACCTCTACAGATTATAGTACAATCTATATTTGCAACTAATATTAGGGCACGAATGTACAGCTTAGCCCATTCACTTGGTGGCATGTTGATTTCATCAATGACGCCATTTTTTAGTATGTCGTTATGGAAATATACTGGTTCAATATACTTGGTATTAGGCGTCCTTGGGATATTATTATTATTACTACTCATTGCAGTAATTTTTCTATATAATAATGCAAGTTTTACTAAAGCTAATGTTTAGCAATTAAAAAATTAATATAATGAATTATGATTATAGCTCTTATACCACTTTAAAAAGATTGGGATTAGATTATATAAAACCTTATACAAAACAATTATTAGTAGCAATATTCTTTATGATAATTGCTGCAGCCTGTTCTGCTAATATAGTAAGGTTAGTGCAGCCAACAGTTGATCAGGTTTTTTTGACTCAAGACGGGAAAATGTTATTCTTATTACCTGTAATGGTAATATTAACTTTTTCTATTAAAGGTATTGCTGAATATTATCAAGGTTATTTAATTAAATTTATTGGTCAGAGAATCTTAACTGATTTACAGATAAAAATGTATGAGCATTTATTATCTGCTGATATTTCATTTATTCAGTCCCAATCATCAGGACGTTTAATATCCCGTTTTACTAATGATATTTCTATGATGCGTGGTGCAGTATCAAATTTACTTGTTGGTTGTGCTAAATATTTGTTAACAGTAATATTCCTTATTATATTAATGTTTAGCCTTGAACCAGTATTATCCTGTGTAGTGTTTATAGTGTTTCCATTAGCGATTTACCCAATTCAAAAATTAGGTAGAAGGATCAGAAAAATATCTGGTCAAGCCCAAGAAGATTTAGCTAATTATACTTCAAGATTAGACGAAACTTTTAACTCCATTAAAATTGTTAAATCTTTTTTAGGTGAAAAGATCGAAAGCAAAAGAGCTTTACTAATTTCTCATAATGTTTTGAATTTTTTAAAGAAAACTGCCAAATTAGATGCATTAATTTCACCAATTATGGAAATACTGTGTGGTTTTGTTGTTGCTGGAATTATTTGGTATGGCGGATATTTGATTATGCATGGAAAAACGACGCCAGGAGCCTTATTTGCCTTTATTACAGCGTTTGTATCAGCTTATCGGCCATTTAAAAGTCTAGTTGCTTTAAACGTAAATCTTCAAGAAGGAATTTCTGCTACAAAAAGGATATTTAATATTCTGGATACTGAACCAGTTATTAAGGATAGTCCTAGTGCTGAAGATATTAACTTATCTAAACCAGAAATAATTTTTAATAAAGTAGGGTTAAAATTTAATAATAGGATAGCGTTAAAATCAATTGATTTAAAGTTACCAAAAGGAAAAATTACAGCTTTTGTTGGACGATCAGGTAGTGGAAAAACTTCTCTATCTAATTTGCTAGTAAGATTTTACAATCCTTCGTTTGGAGATATTTTAATTAATAATAATAATCTTAAAGATATAAAAATTAGTTGTTTAAGAAGTCAGATTTCTTTAGTAACTCAGGATACTACCCTATTTGACGCAAGCATTGCTGATAACATTACTTATGGTAATATAGAAGCATCTCGTGAGGATATTATTGAGGCGGCTAAATATGCTGATGCTCATGAATTTATTTCTCAGCTCCCAGAAGGTTATGATACTATAATTGGCCATCAAGGCTCAACCCTTTCAGGTGGTCAGCGTCAACGTATAGCAATAGCAAGAGCTTTTCTAAAAGATGCTCCAATTCTAATATGGGATGAAGCTACAAGTTCTTTAGATCAGAATTCTGAAAAAATGATTTTAGATTCGTTAGTCAAGGTTCGTGAAAATAAGACTACCTTAATTATCACTCATCGTTTATCAACAATTCAGGATGTTGATAATATAGTTGTTATGAAGTCAGGAGTGGTATTTGAACATGGAAACCATAAAGAGTTAATGAAAAATCAATCTGAATATTACAGGTTATATAATAAAGAATTAGGGGAATAGACTTAGAGTCTAAGATTAATATTTTTCTTGACTTAACTTAATGTAGAAACTACCTTTTGTAAAAGAGATGTATACATTTAGTACCAATATCTCGCTAAAATTTTTATATATTTTAATCTCTTTTGGGTATATTCCACGCTGCTTGCGGCGGGGATTACTTTTATTTATAATTAAAACATTGTACTTAATTTATCCATTCAAAAAAGTTTAAGGTTGTTTGACATACCAAACGTATTACTACTCAATTTTCAATATTTTATGTATTTGTAAAGAGAGACGATATCCATATTTTAAAGCTAGTTCAATAGCAAGCTGTTCATTTTCTTTATTTAGAGTTTGATCACATTGGTCCATAGGTTGGATAAAAACTGGAATATTATATTTGGTTTGACCTAGTTCTGGTACCTGAGAATAGTAGGGGAGATTTTTAGCTATTAGAAATTTAACAGCTTGTAATTTTGGTAGTAGATCTTCTCTTATTAAAGAGTAGCCGTTATTCTGGGCTTTTGGTGAGCACACTATATGTATAGAATTAGGAATATCACGATATAATGTCCCATTAGTTTCTATTTGTATAGTATGCCCTAATTTTAATAATATACTACATAATGGTTCAATATTTTGTCTAAAAGGTTCTCCACCGGTTATAACTATTAGCGTATTAGATGTTATATAGAATTTATTTATTTCTTCTATAATTTTATCAATGGTTAATGTATCAAAATCATCAAACTCAGTATCACAGAAATTACAAGCAAGATTACACCCACTGAGCCTAATAAATATTGCTGGCATGCCAACAAACGGTCCTTCACCTTGAATAGTATTGAAAATTTTTTTAACTTCTAGGGTGGTACCACTATTAAAAATGGCTGGTTTTTTAGGATTTTGTCCAAACATGTTTCGGTCTATAAAAACTTTCTTTTATAGTTTATATTATTAATTTAGTCAAATAATGGGATTGATGCCAGTATAGTTTAGACTAATTTGTAGCTGGCATTAAGATATTAACAAACTCTACTGTAGACAAGTCTACTAGGGGTTTCACAGTAACATTATTATAATTAATATTACTTACATGTCCTACAGTAATACCAGAAGGATAAATATTACCATGTCCAGAGGTACTAACTGTTTCATCTTTTTGAATCAAATTAGTTTCAGGTAAATATAGTATTTTGCAATTATTGCCATCACCAGTTATAATTCCTTTCTCTTTTGATAGAGAAGTAATAATTGGAATTCTCGAATTTACATCATTAATCAGCATAACTTTAGAATAATTATTACTTACTTCTATTATTCGTCCAACTAAATCCTGACCATGAGTTACAATTTGATTAACTTCTATACCTTGTTTTGTTCCTACAGAGATTATAGCGGTTTTGCTAAAAGGGTTTAAGGCAACACTAATTAATTTAGCCGTAATATATTTATATTGTTGTTCTTCAACAAGTGTTAATAACCCTCTGAGTTCTTTATTTTCTGTTTGCAGTAAATATAAATTATTCTCTAACTGTTTTAATTTAGTTATTTCTAACCTTAATTTAATGTTTTCCCTTGCTAAATCTTGAATATAAATAAAATTTTGAGTTAGGACATTAATTTTATGAAAGATAGTTTCATGGATTGATAGTAAGCTGGAAATATAACTGCCAAATATTTCTAAAGAAATAGAAGAAAGTTTTTTAGGAGAAGAAGTATAGACGTATAATGATAATATTAATAATAATATTATCATTATACGTCTGAAAGTAGTAAGTATAAAGCGAAAAAATATAGATATTTCGCTATTAGTCCTAACTCTATTTTCTAGTAACGCCATTACTAATCTTGTTTAAATAATACGTGTTTTAATTTACCAAATTCTTCTAATACTTTTCCTGTACCAAGAGCTACACAAGATAACGCTTCATCAGCAACCATTATAGGTAGATTCGTTGCCTCTTTTAACACATGATCTAAATTCCTTAGTAATGAACCGCCTCCAGTTAGTATAATTCCTTTCTCTACAATATCAGAAGATAATTCTGGTGGAGTTGATTCCAATGCAACTTTTACTGCTTCTACGATTTGACTTACTGGTTCAACTAAACTATCAGCTATTTGTCTTTCATTTAATAACATTTCTTTTGGTATACCATGAACTAGATCGCGACCCTTAATTTCCATTACTCTTGGTTCTGAATTACTATCTACAAAAGCAGAGGCTATTTCTTTTTTAATTTTTTCAGCAGTAGCTTCACCAATTAATAAATTATAATGCCTTCTAATATAAGAAATAATAGATTCATCCATTTTATCTCCACCAACCCTTACTGATCTGGCATAAACAATACCACCTAATGATAAAACGGCTACTTCTGTTGTTCCACCACCAATATCAACGATCATTGAACCCGTAGCTTCTGTTACTGGTAGTCCAGCGCCTATTGCTGCAGCCATAGGTTCTTCAATTAAATAAACATCTCTTCCCCCAGCACTTTCTGCAGCTTCTTGAATTGCTCTACGCTCAACCGGGGTAGAGCCAGAAGGTACACAAACTATAATTTTAGGACCTGTAAATGATCTACGATTGTGAACCTTTTTTATAAAGTACTTAATCATTTCTTCTGCACCTTTAAAATCTGCAATAACACCATCTTTTAAAGGTCTTTTTGCTTCAATGTCTGTGGGTGTACGACCAAGCATCATTTTTGCTTCATGACCAAACGCATATGGTTTAAAAGTTCCATTTTCCTTAATGAAAGCGATTACAGAAGGTTCGTTAAGGACAACTTTTCCTTTAACAGATACTAAAGTATTAGCGGTACCAAGATCTATTGCTATATCAGACGAAAATCTGCCGAAAAGTCTTGAAAGCATTTTTATTCTCCAAAAACAAATTAATAGCTAAATTTTTATATTTTATAATATTCTTTATACTGTAAAAATTAGAAAATAGGTAAATCAATTTTAAATTTTTAGGAAAATATTTTATAAGTATGGGTGTTTACTGATTCTAGTCTTATATAAATAAAAACTTTATATAATTTAAATTTGTTTAGAATGCATAATAAGATAATTGCTAATAAATAATATTCCAATATTTGGTAATAAAATAGCTAGAAAAGGAGTTATATTATTATAAGAAAGCATTTTAAAGGAAATTTCTAATATAAAATAAATAATAAATCCTATAAACAACCCCAAAATTAACACTCTATCTTGAGAATTATCTCGTTGCTTTAGACTAAAGAAGCATGAGGCCAATATTACCATAACAGACATGATAATTGGTTTTAATAATTGCTTATAATAATAAATTTGATAATTAAGAGTTGGTAAACCAGATTCTACTAATTGCTTGATTGAATCTGGTAGATCCCATATAGAAATCATCTCAGGATTAGTAAAATCATCTAGTAATTTATTGATTGATAAATTAGTTAGAACAACTATTTGTTCTACTTCTAGAAAAGATTTTCCATCATAAATTTTTGCATGAGATATATCTATATTATTATTTGATAATATAGCCATAGGGGCATCAATTCTTTTCAGAAAATTATTATTATTATCTAGGATTAGTAAAGTAAAGTGATTTAGTTTACTATTATGTATGTCAATAATTTTTACTTGAAGAATTTTTTTAGTATCTAAGTCTTTTTCAAGAAACAATAAACCAGATTTTGACACTATAAAATCATTGGATTCTTTGTTAGTTAGTTTTGCTTCTAGTTTTTCATATTTTTGTAACCCAATAGTACCTATAGGGTTTAAGATAGTTAACATAATACAACCAAGAATTATTGCTGCAAATACTGGGGTAATAATGACTCTCCAGATATGTACTCCACTACATAAAATTGCGACTAGCTCATTATGTGCAGTAAGTCTTCTAAGTAAAAATAGCATAGAAGTAAAGCTGACTAGAGAACTTATTTCGTTAAGTAGATATGGTATTTTATATGTTGCTAATTGCCAGAAATAATGAGTAGGTATATGAATAGTTTTAAATTTTTGTAGAATATCAAAGATATTAGAAAGAACTAGAGCGCCTACAATTATGAGTAATATGCTGATAAAATAGCTGCAATACAACCTAAATAAGTAGATAGAGAGTGTTATAAGATTAACCATTTTATAAAAATAACTGGTGGGTCCAGTAGGACTTGAACCTACGACCACCCCGTTATGAGCGGGGGGCTCTAACCAACTGAGCTATAGACCCTTTAACAACACTTAAGTCACGCTAAATAAGAAATTCACAAGACCTAAGACCTTATATAATTATTACCATATTAAGTCTAGTAAAATTTTTCAATTAATAAAATTTTTTTTATTAATTTGATATTAGTTTGGTAATTAATATACTGGTAGATAGATTAATTAAAGTAATGGTAATTATTATGTCAGTAACTAAGATTTTGGAAGTGATATTAGCAGATAGCTATGCATTATATTTAAAAACTCAAAATTATCATTGGAATGTTACTTGTCCAGAATTTAGATCCTTGCATTTACTATTTGAAAATCAGTACAAAGATTTAGCAGAAGCGATAGATGAGCTTGCTGAAAGAATTAGAATTTTAGGGACAAAGGTTGTGAAGATGTCAGAATTAATAAAATTATCCTCTATATCTGAGGCAGACTCTAAATCTAATTCCACAGAGATGCTAAAGGATCTAGTAAAAGACCAGCAGATTATAATAGATAGTCTTAATAAAGGTATTAAAATTGCTCAAAAATCTGGGGATGAAGGAACAGCAGATATATTTATTCAATGCCTAAAACTTTACCAAAAAAACCAGTGGATGTTAGCTAGCAGTATAAAATAATAAAATAATAAATTTAGTTGTTTTAAAATAGATTTTATAATAATTAATATGCATTAATTATTATGCGGTGGTTTTATGAACAAAAAATCAAAAGATAAAGTAATAGGGGCTTTTTTAGGGACTATTGTTGAATATTATGATTATAGTTTATACGGTTTTTCTGCAGGAATTATAGCAGTTAAGTTTTTTCCTAATACTGATTATTTAACTAGTTTAATAAATGTCTTTGCCGTTTATGCCGTAGCGTACTTATCTAAACCGATTGGAGCTATGTTTTTTGGACGAGTGGGGGATTTATATGGGCGAAAAATAGTTCTAAATATAACAATAATAGGTATTGTTATACCAACAATAATCATTGGACTATTGCCAGAATATTCCTCAATAGGAATGTGGGGAGCGGTAATTTTAATTATATGCCGTTTTATGCAAGGTATATTTGTAGCTGGAGAATATGATGGTGCCGCTATTTACGTTATTGAGCATTTAGGAGAAAAGTATCGCTCTACAGCTTCAGCAATAACTCGCTGTACTGGGGTTATTGGAATATTACTTGGAATAGGGGTAACAAATTTTTTTAATTCTCATATTTTTCCAGAGTGGGGATGGAGAATTCCTTTTTTAATTAGTTTGCCTTTAGCATTAGTAGTTTTATTCTTTCGTCAAAACCTTGATGAAACCCCAGAGTTTAAAACAGCTCAAAAGGAAAATATAAAGATAGAAGGATTAAGTAATCTAATAAAAAAACAATGGCAACTAATATTAATGGTAATATTTCTTGCTGGTGGCTTTGGTGCGACTTATCAAATTGCTATCATTTTTATGAAGCAGTATTTGCCAATTATTATGCCACAATCTACTTTAGTAATGAGTACATTTTCAGTATTAATAGTGATATGCTTTGCTGCAGCTATGCCAGTAGCGGGGTTATTATCAGACCGTTTTGGCTCATTAGTAATTTTAAGAATTAGTTTATTTGGGACAATTCTAGCAAGTTTGTTATTTGTGCTGGCTATATATTTTGAAATGTTAAATCTCGTTTTAGGAGCTTGCCTAATGTTAGCTACTTGCGTAGCTCCTGTTAATGCTTTAGCGCATGGTATCTTTGTGAAAGCTTTTTCTGTTAATACTCGTTATCGTGCTATTGGCCTTGGACATACCATTGGAGCAATGTTAATGGGTGGTACTGCAAATTATATTTGTTTAGTAGTAATGAAGTATTT
This sequence comes from Rickettsia endosymbiont of Bryobia graminum, assembly GCA_020881085.1. Lineage (GTDB taxonomy): Bacteria > Pseudomonadota > Alphaproteobacteria > Rickettsiales > Rickettsiaceae > Tisiphia. Next base: position 11,300 of record JAJIYR010000038.1, read on the forward strand.
GAATTGTAAACTATTTCCAATAATATACCTTATGTTTTTTGCAGTATTAGCATTTTATATGGTAAGAAGTTTTGAAAAGGATTATAAAAAGAAATTATTTTCTGGTAATATAGAGCTTTAATTTTTAATCACTCTGGAAAAATATTCTTTTTATGTTATAATTATGCTATTTCTGGTTGTTTTTTTAAAGAATTTAATTTAATTGGTAATTTATGACAAATCCTGAGAAAAAGGTTATTTCATTTTCTGCAGATAAAAATGAGATGGATGAAATTAATAAGGCTATTGAAGCAGGTTGGTCAATAGTAAAATTAGTTCCATGTGGTAATCGTTATATTGGAATGATGGAAAAGCATTCCAATAAGTATGATAAAGAACGTGTTATTATTCCTCCTAAAAAAAAGATTGTAATAAAGTAATTTTCTCTATAACGTACCCTCTTATTCCGTTAGTTTCTGTGTAACAGGTTCTTTTTAAATTTTGTTCATAGATCCTAGCTATCTTTAGTAAATCACTTAGTAATAAATTAGAGAGGAACTAATATGTCGAAAGAAAGTAATATAAAATTACAAGAAGAGGATGCTCAATCTATTAATTCTACTGATTCAGGGTATATCAGTGGAAGTGAAAACAAGGATGGCCATGATAATCATTCCCATAATAAGTCTAATTCTTTCAATACTGATGCTCAGGCAAAGTTAGAAACTATAAGTAGTTTAATAAAAAGATATCACACTAATAAAGAGAGAAGTAGTAAATATTATTTAGATGATAATAATAGGGCCGTAGCTTATAATAAAGATTATATAGATGATAATATGATTATTATCTATAATCAAAATATATGTGCTAGTATTGAAGAATCAGAAACAACAAGTCTTTATCGGGTTTTTTTATCAGATGAAGCAACAGAAAATCTTGTTCATTTGATTGATGAAAATAATAAATATTCTAGGAAATATCTAACTAAGGATCAAGAAAAAAGTAAATCAGATATTCAAGTAGCAAGAATAGAGGCGAGTCTAAAGGGTTTCGAATTAGATTATCATTTTAAAGTAGAAGAACAAGATAAAGATCAAACCATTCTTAGATCTGAGATCTATAAAGTTATGTTGGAATTAAAAGGGCAAAAAGTTCCAAAATCACATTATGCAAAACTACTTATTAATAAGACTATAATAAATTTAGAGCAAAGCAATCAATATACCGATAAGCAAATTGAAGTTTTTAAAAAAACTATTTATCAATTTGATAAAATTGATAAAGCTAATAATGAAATAAGTAAATTTACTGAAAAAGAACGTGAAGAGCTTATTAAAGCCACCGAGAATTCAGCTAAGGCATTTTCTAATGAATTAAGTAATGATAGTAAATATGCTATAAAGTATGAAATTGTGAAGAAAAATGCAAATTCAGTAATAGATAATTTATTAAAAGAAAAAAAATGCAAAATTAGTGAAAAGGAACAAAAAAATATTAAAGATAAACTAATATCATCATTAATAAAATTTGATCAAGAATATTTAGAAAATAATTCAAACTCTATAGCCAAATCTTTTACCGAAGAGCTTAAAAAAAAGGGAAGAGTTAGTTGGTTTTTTAGAAAATTTACTATTAAAAATGATAAATTAGTTAAATTAGTGAATGATATTACAGGAATAAGACAAAAAGAGAACGATCAATTAATTAAAGAAAAAATCAATAAGACTATTTTCTCTAATGCATTGAAGGATTCTGACTTAACTATGAAACTTACGCAGTTTTTGAATGATAATAATCTTAGTTATGATAGTAGTTTAAAAGCTAATAATCACAATATAAAAAATGTAGATAATGATTCATTAGTGGAATTAAGAAAAAAGAATCCAAAGGCTTTTGATAAGATATTTTTATTGGATCAGCCTAATGATGTTACTCTTCCTTCAAATGGATCAAAGCAATTATCTAAAAAACAAAAAGGAGCTGCTATTTCTATTTAAAGGAGTCTGTTGCATATAAATGCATTATCGTATGTGAAAATAGTTAATATGTAGATGTGAGAATTCTATAGTTCCAAAAGTGAGATTTTGTTCATTAATTCTTATTATATCTAACCCGATTGAACTATTATGATAAGTGCTGTATAAGAATAGTTTAAAAAGTTAGATAATGATTTATGCGAGCATATAGTCAAGATTTAAGGAACAAAGTAATAAATAAATACAAAGAAGGAACAATGACAAT
>JAJIYR010000039.1 GCA_020881085.1 Rickettsia endosymbiont of Bryobia graminum
CGTCCGTCTCGTTCTGTCTTATGACGTTCCTTCAACTTCTCTCTTTGTTCTTCTGTCAATACATTCTTACTCACAATGTCCTAAACTCTACAATAGCTCTCCTATCTTTGCAACCCTTCATTTACTACGAACAGTATATCATAATAAGGCCTATTTCTTAAACACTCACTACATGAAACTCCGTGTAAAATTGAAATATCAAACCTGCGACCACAAATATTACAATATGGTTTACCAATAAAATTGAGATTCTTCCAACAATTTGCACAAAAATCGTCTGTACTATCTGTCATTTCAGAACAAGATAAAAAACATTTTGGTGGTAAGATATAATCTATAACAAACTTGTAGATTTTTATGATTCTATTAATGATATACACAAGAGTAAGCCATAATTGCTCAGACTATAGAATATAAAATCTAAGCTATATCTAAATTCACTGGTTTACGTATACATGGATTCTTAAGCAGAGTCGTTGGATCTTCATCTAGAGAGTTTGAGACACAAGGACTTCTCACCTCGTATGGAGCACCAGGGGTACATGATAATAACTGTAAAAGTATAGCAAAAAATAATGAGAATTTAAAAAATCTTATCATAGCCATTAAAAACTAATTTATTATCTTAAAAAAGAGATTAACCTAATAGTTAATAAATCACAAGTATATTTTTTATAAAATTATATTTTTATTCAAAAACATGGGGGCTAAGATGACCATAACGGGGAAAGTATCTTAGATAAATATTCTTTATGTTTTTCCAATTCTTCTTTAGTAGGTTTAATAACAACGATATCATTTTTATTAACCATATGATTTTTTATAGTTACTTCATTATCCACTTTTTTATTAGAACTAATATTGAAACTTACCTGTCTACCACCTGTAAGCTCTACATACACTTCTGCAAGTAATGCAGCATCCTTCAATGCTCCATGCAACTGGCGTCCAGAATTATCAATTTTATATCTCTTACATAAAGCATCTAGATTAGCTTTCATTCCAGGAAATAATTTTCTAGCCAAGATAAGCGTATCAATAGTATTAGATAATTCTAAAAATGTTATTGTATCGCGGTTTAAAAGCGATAATTCATAATTAATAAATTTAACATCAAAAACTGCATTATGGATTACTATCTTACTATCTTGAATAAACTCTAGAAAATCATCTGCTATTTCATGAAATAGCGGCTTATCTCTTAAAAATTCACCTGATATACCATGAATGCGATATGCTTCAGTTGGCATATCTCGCTGAGGGTTAACATAAAAATGGAACTGCTTCCCTGTCAGTACTTTATTAACCATTTCAATAGCAGCAATCTCAACTATCCGATTTCCTGCTTTAGGATCAAGGCCTGTGGTTTCAGTATCTAAAATTATTTCTCTTAACCGAGACATCTTATTTTCTTTATTAATTCAATTATTTGTTTATCTAAATTTACCAAATCAACATCTGTGTCAATAGCAAAATTCGCTTTATCCATTTTAACTTTTTGTGATAATTGAATGATCGCTATTTTATTATAAGTTTGCAAGCTAAACCCTTCCCAACCTAGTTTTTTCTGAACAAAAAGTAGTTATATAAAACTCAAAATATTGATCAAATCCTGCCTCAAATAATAATGGAACTTCAACAAAAGTAATATCTAATTTATTATTTCGTTGTTTAAAAAGAGATAATTGCTTTACTACAAATGGGTAAATAAAATTCTGCAATTTTTCTCTTGCTGAATCATCATCATAAATAATCTCAGCAATTTGTTTCTTATCAAAAATCTTTATACCAAGTAATTCAAGAACAATATTTTGTATTTCTCGTTCTTTATATAAATCCTTGATATGCTCATCAGATGAAAAAGTAATATATCCCAGATTAGCTAAGTAATCTAGGACAAACGGTTTTCCTGAAGCGTAACTACCAGTGATTCCGGCACAAATCATAATGAATTATATATTAATTTGATAAATAAAAATTCCATATTTATTTGCTAATTCAATTGTTAACTCAGAATCAATAATAATTACTTTATCTTTCTGGATAGCCAATCCTTTATATTTATATTTATTCAAATTATTAATTGTCTCTGGGCCTATAGTTGGCATATCCAATCTACTATCTTGCCCATCTTTCATCATTTTAACTAGTACAGCTCCTGCTGCTTTTTTGCGCAAATCAGCGCATCTTTTTATTAAATTATCTGTCCCCTCTGCAGCTTCAATACCAAGAATATATCCATCTTCAACAATTACTGACTGCCCTACATCGATTGTTCCTATATTTTTCAATAATTTTACCCCTAACTCTATATCACTTAAATCTCTTTTTAAAGGCAATATCTTAGTGGTAACATCATTATTTATAGTAAATACCTCCTCACTGGAAATCACTTTAAAGCCTTTTTCTTCTAAAAAACCCGCTATGATAGTTAATATTTTATCATCACCTAGGAATTTTTGCTTTAATATCCTAGCAAGTAATATTGAGCCAATTAAATCTACTTTAATTGATTTTAGATTAACTCTTTTTATACCACCAGCAAAAACTATATTTTTAACATTATGTTGCTTAAAATATTTAATTACTGATCCAACTTTAGCAATTTTAAAAACATTATATGAAAAATTTTCATATAATGTTAAATCTACTTCCTCTGATATAATAGCAATATAGCATTTTATACCTTGCTTCATACAATTATTAGCGATAGACACTGGTAACGCACCATTACCAGCTATTACCCCTAATACATTATTAGAGCTTTGATTTATCATTATTTATTTCCTTTGGCCGACAAAAAGCTCGTGTTGTATTCTGCTGTAAAAATTCAATAATTTGTTCTATAATAACATTATTTTGATATTTTTGTGATACTAATTCTATTCTATCAGCAAATACACCTCCACCATCAAAAAGCTCATCAACTGCTTTCACAGCATCAAGAGCTTGTTGCTGATCAAAACCACGCCTTTTTAAACCTACTAAATTTATCCCTTCAAGACACGCTCTCTCATTATTAGCTACCCCAAAAGGTATTAAATCCCTTGCTACCCCAGATAGCCCGCCTATCATGGCATGCGCCCCTATACGAACAAACTGTTGCACTGCTGAAAGCCCTCCTATAATTGCATAATCTCCAACTACAACATGCCCTCCTAAACTAGCATAATTAGCTAAAATTACATTATTACCTATTATACAATCATGACCTATATGCGAGCCAACCATAAATAAACAATTATTTCCAATCTTAGTAACCATACCACCATCTTTACTACCAGCTTGTATTGTGACATATTCTCTAATAACATTATTATTACCAATGATAGTCTCCGACTCTTCTCCTTTATACTTAAGGATTTGAGGTGCCTGACCAAGAGAGGCAAAAGGATATATAATATTATCAGAACCAATTGTTATTTTCCCTTCTATGACAACATGTGACTTTAATTTAGTATTATCACCTAAAGTCACATCTGAACCAATAATACAAAAAGGACCTATTTTAACATTTTTACCAATTTTTGCTTTAGGGTCTACTATTGTTGTTTGATGTATCAGCGTTTCTGTCATTATTATTTCCTATTTCTAACCATTGCAGTAAATTTGCTTTCTGCCACTATTTCATCATCTACTTTTACATAACTTGAAAATTTCCAGACTGCACCTCTATTTTGTTCTATTTTAGCATAGATATATAATGTGTCACCTGGTTGAACAATTTTACGAAATTTCGTTTCTTCAATTGACATAAAAAGCACATCTTTATTTTCCGTTGTATTAAGTGACTTAGCTACTAAAATAGCAGAAAGCTGTGCCATGGCTTCAACAATCAATACTCCAGGCATAACTGGATTATTTGGGAAATGTCCAGTAAATTGTGGTTCATTAAAAGTAACGTTTTTAATACCGATTATCGACTCATTAAGTATTAATTCCTCTACCCTATCTATTAATAAAAATGGATAGCGGTGAGGCAACATTTCCATAATTTCTATAATATTAATTTTCATATTTCATTCTCTGTTTTATTTATCAATATTAACTAGCTAAAATAGCTAAAAATATAATTTTACACAAATGGCCTTTAAACCTTGTTACTTTCAGTTCTTCAAGTCAGAAATTATGTAGATTTTAATGTCATTTTTACACATCATGGCGAGTAAATGAAACAAGAGTGACCCTCCCCAAAAATATCTTAAAACATAGGTTATAGTGAACGCTCTACGGGGCAAGCCCCGTGGTATCTGTGTCGAGCTAAAGGTCGAGTACAAGCTGCGCTTGCCCCATATCTTCCTGCCCCTGATGTTCTATATACCGTTTGATTACATGCTCATTGATTCCAACAGTCGAGAC
>JAJIYR010000040.1 GCA_020881085.1 Rickettsia endosymbiont of Bryobia graminum
TTACTCTCCTGATTTAAACCCTATAGAGAAATTCTGGGCAAATTTTAAACGTAACTTAAGAAAAGTTATTAAACGATTTGATGATTTCTTAGATGCAATAACCTTCGCTATGCAATTAACTCAATCGGCTTAGCTATATTAATATGGCAGTACAGCTTGGGGTAACAACAATTACTCCATTAATTGCTGATAGATCTCAATTCCGCAATATTAATATTTCAAAATTATCAAAATGTATTATAGACTATACCGAACAATCTGAACGTCTGATGTTGACTAATCTTGAAACACCAATTACATTTAATAATTTTATTAAGCAAAATCCTAATCACCCTATATTTTATGCTAATGAAAATGAAGAGACAGATAATAATATATTAGACCAAATATGGTAGTATTGGTAGGACCAGAAGGAGGTTTTACGTCTAATGAATTACAACTTTTTGCTTCAGCAGGTAATTGTCATTCATTTAGTTTAGGAACGACTGTTCTGAGAACTGAAACAGCAGTGGCAGCCTGTTTATCTCAGGTAAGATTATTTTTGTCAATTTTATAGAACATCAATCACAATGAATACTGAAATAACATACCAGGATGTTTTATAACCAAGTTTGGTTATTATGGACTAAAATAGGCCTAGAGAAAGGTAAAAATAATAGTAAAAACAAAGTTTTTTTAATGCAATTGTTAGAAATTATCTGTAATTCACGTAAATAAATATTAAGAATAGATGTAATACAATTATGGCCAATTAAGATACTCTATATACTAAGAGTGATGATGTTGATAGTTCATATCAATTGGCTATAGCCATTAGTAGAGAAAATTTGATGACTATATTTAAGTTAGAACAACAATATTTAACCCCAGTAGCTGGAATAGATGAAGCTGGTAGAGGACCACTAGTTGGACCAGTAGTAGCTGCTGCTGTGATTATTAATCAGACAAAAATTATTGATGGCATTAAAGATTCTAAAAAGCTTACAAAAAAAATACGTGAATCATTATACGAGCAAATTACAAAAAATTATATTTGGTCTATTGGTATAGTGCATCAAGATGAAATAGATAAAATTAATATCCTAGAAGCAACAAAAAAAGCCTGCTATATTGCTGCTACCAGCTTATCAGTTACTCCGAGTACAATATTAGTAGATGGTAATATGAAATTTACTGATCCTCGATTTGTCAGTATAATAAACGGAGATAATTTATCAATTTCCATAAGTGCAGCATCTATTGTTGCTAAGGTTACTAGAGATCGTCTGATGTTAGAATATTCTAAGGAATTCCCACAATATTTGTGGCACAAAAATTCTGGATATGGTACTAAGGAACATTTACAGGCAATAAATTTATATGGGCTATCACCTTATCATCGGCATAGTTTTAAGATAAAGACAATATCATAAACTGAGGATTAAATTGTTAAAAAAAATATTGAAGATAAAATTGACTTTTATCACTACAATATTGATTTTGCTAGTTAGTGGGATCAATATTGGTATATTTTATCTATTTGTTCCTGGTTCATTAAAAGAAAATACAGACGTTATAATTAAACCAAAACTATCAACGCAACAAGTAACTGAATTATTAAATGATAATAAAATCATAAAATATCCTTGGTTATTTACTATACTTGCCAAAATATATTCATTAAAACATTCCTTGAAAAGTGGTGAATATACTTTCACTCCTAATATCTCTCCTATACAAACTTTACGCATACTTGCTAGTGGGAAATCAATAATCCATAAATTAATTATTCCAGAAGGATCAATGGTTAGTGAAGTAATAAAGAAAATTAATGATGAAGAACGCTTAATGGGAGAAATTATAGGTATAATACCAGAAGGTTTTTTAATGCCTTCTACTTATTATTATTCATACGGTGATCAAAAAGAACAAATTATTAGTAAGATGCGAAAACTAATGTCTTCAGAAATTGATAGAGCCATGGAAAAATTGGCACCTGATTCACCACTAAAAACTCGCCTTGACATACTAATTCTTGCCTCGATTATAGAAAAGGAAACAAATTTAGATAGTGAAAAACCATTGGTTGCCTCAGTATTTTTAAATCGCCTTAAAAAAAATATAAAATTACAGGCAGATCCAACAACAATTTATGCTATAACTCTTGGCATGAGGAAATTGGGAAGATCTTTAACTAAAAAAGATTTAGCAGTACAGTCTCCTTATAATACATATTATGTTCTTAATTTACCACCAGGAGCTATTTCTTGTCCTGGTAAAAAATCTATTGAATCAGTAGTAAATCCTGCTAGAACAGATTATTTATTTTTTGTTGCTAATGGTAAAGGTAGGCATAATTTCTCTAGTAACCTTAATGACCATAATAAGCATGTGCAAAATTATTATAATAGCTTAAAATAATGGTTTAAAGAATGGATGATACTAGATTTTTAAAATTAGCAAGTCAAACTATTGCTAGAATTGCCGAAATAATTGAGAAAGAAGATCCTGAAGGCCATATTGACGTTGATTTCCAAGGAGATATACTAAACCTTACCACTGATCAAGGAATATACGTCATTAATAAGCATTCTGCTGCAAAAGAGATTTGGTTATCATCACCAATTAGTGGCCCTTATCATTTTTATTACAATGAAGGTAAATGGCAATCAAAAACTAATAATGATTTAATGACCGTCCTAGAGCAAGAACTAAAATTTAAATTTATTTCTCCCTCCTAAGGATAAATCAATTCTTATTATAAACTCTTAGTACTTATATAAAATTTCCCTTGTAATTAATAATTAATATTATATTGTTATGTGCAATTTAAAGGTGAGATGTATATACCAAACTTAGTATATACATGGTTTTAATCATAACCACTATAAAGATTATATGAAATTTTATGACATCGACACTATAAATATTACAAACAGAATTCATTTAAACTTACTACAAAATCATATTGCCTCAAAAATATCATGTAGACTAAAAGATCCTTGGTCTACCTTAAAAAAGATGTTTAGGAAAAAAATAAATATTGAGAGTTTATCTGATATTATTGCTGTTAGGGTTATAGTAAATAGTAAAGAAGATTACTATAATAGTTTAGATATTATAGATGAGGTATATTATAGGTCTGAGATATTAATGAATAGTGATTTCATTAAGAACCCTAAGAATAATGGTTATCAATCATTACACATTGTAATATGCAATGGATTTTTAGAACGTGATGTAGAAGTACAAATACGAACTAATCAAATGCATGAAGTTGCAGAATTTGGAACTGCGCATCATTATATATATAAACAAGAACAAGAAAAGACTTATACAGAATTATTTAGTAGTTTAAGCAACCAATTATCATTTAATAGAGCTTATAATATTTTTCGAGAATTTAATTGGACTGAATCATGTATCATAGCTTATGAGCTTGAACTAAAAAAACTTTGGCAAGAGTTAATTAATTCAACTCTAATGATTTAATTAACTCTTTTTTCTATACATTAATTATTAACTTAAGCCGTTTGTAAAGGTACAATTTTATTAGCTTTAATTGTACCTTCTGGGCTTTCCTTCTTTACATTAAAGAAATGGACTTTGTCGCATCTATCACGCCTGTAGACTGATAGGATGAGCTCATTCTATCGCAGAGTTTTCTTAGAGTTATTATTATTTGTAGACACAACAAATCCAAAATAGTTAGTATCTAACTCATGTTACGCAGTGAAGGTTGAAAGAAGAGAGAAATTGCTATAAAAAAGGAGAGAATAAAATACAATCTGGGTAATAAGAATTGAAAGAAAAATTACTTGATATACATACGGACTACTTAATTAGCCAAAATAAA
>JAJIYR010000041.1 GCA_020881085.1 Rickettsia endosymbiont of Bryobia graminum
ATCAGACATTCAGATATAAAATTTATAGTGTCTGTAAGATCAAATCTTGACTTCTACAAGTAAAGAATCTGGTAGAAGATTAGAAGATTCTTCTAGAAGAGCAGAAAAGTATGCAGAAATGAAGAAGAGGCCTCAATCTTCCCCTCCTATTTATTATCCAGCTGATGATCCTCATGCAGTTTCTTATATTCCATGCCTTGGTTTGTTACGTATTTTCCCATCATATTCTCATTTCCATGCCTACCCACCGTACTCGTAAAATATCCATCAGTCCAAAATTCTCCACCCCATAATTGTTTCTTTATCTGTGGCCACTGTCTAAATATTTGAGGAGCTGTAACGGTTTTAATTGTTGTTACGCTATAGGTTGGTACAGATTGTACTAAAAAATGGACATGATCTTCATCAACCCATATTTCTAAAAATTTTATTTGATATCTCTTTTCTATCTCTAAACATACTTCTCGTAATACTTGATCAACTGATACGTCAAACACTGCTTGGCGATATTTTGCTGGAAATACCATGTGATACAGCAGTACCGTAACCTTATGACTTTTGTGTATATATTTGCTCATTCCTCCATATTACGCCGCAAGCAGCGGGGTATATACCCAAAAGAGATTTAATTTTATAATTAAGAACAAAACTATTTTATCTTGGCTATTTAGCTATGATTTTCGTCTGCTCTTTTACCTATCTGCCCTCTAATAAACGCGCCACCAACAGCTCCTAGATCCGCTTCTACTAACCGCCATATAGCTTTCCCCCCAAAAATTGAGATTCTATTACTGCTAGTGTCACTCCATCAATTAAAGTGCCGCCCCCTTTCCTATTCCTGATCAGCACATGATTGAAATATTGTTGCTACTAAGATAATAGTGATAATTTTATATATTAATTTAATCCTTATATTAGAAACTTTTATACACCATGACGTTCTATAATCCGCCCTTTTATAGAAGCAATGGCTTTGGCAGGATTTAAACCTTTAGGGCAAGTTTTAGTACAATTCATAATAGTGTGACAACGATATAGCTTAAAAGGATCTTCTAGAGCATCTAAGCGTTCACCAGTATGTTCATCTCTAGAATCAACAATCCATCTATAAGCCTGCAATAAAATTGCAGGTCCTAAATATTTATCACCATTCCACCAGTAACTTGGACAGGAGGTTGAGCAGCATGCACATAAAATACATTCGTACAACCCATCAAGCTTTTCTCTATCTTTTAAAGATTGTAGTCTTTCACTATTTGAAGGATCAGGAGTATCAGTTTTAAGCCAAGGTTCTATTGATTCATATTGAGCATAAAAGTGAGACATATCTGGTACTAAATCCTTTACAACTTTCATATGTGGCAAAGGGTATATTTTTATATCACCAGAAATATCTTCAATAGGTTTAATACAAGCTAGAGTATTAGTCCCGTCTATATTCATTGCACAGCTACCACAAATCCCTTCACGGCAAGAACGTCTAAATGTTAAAGTAGAATCTACCTCACTTTTTATTTTAATTAAAGCGTCAAGAACCATAGGTCCTGTCTTTTGTAGATCTAATTCATAGGTATCAATTCTTGGATTATCACCTGAATCTGGGTCATACCTGTAAATTTTAATATTACGAGGTTTTGTTGGTGTACCAGAAGATTGATGTGTTATACCTTTATGGATTTTAGAATGTGGCGGTAGTCTGAGTTCAGCCATTACCTTTACCTATCCCCCCAATAATGAATCAACTTTGTTATCAATAATATTATTTTCTTTTAGTTTTTTATCTGTTTTTTCAATTATCTTGTCATGGACTTGAGGAAACAAATTTTCAACTTCGGAATTTAATTCTCGATTACTTAATAAATTTTTTATTTGTTGTCCTGTTAATGTTTCATATTCAATTAATTTCCCGGCTAATAAATGAAGTTGATCAATATGTTTAGTTAATATATCTTTTGCAAAATTGTAACCTTTTTCAATAATTTTCTTTACTTCTGTATCAATTAATTCTGCCGTATGAGTAGAGTTATGATTATTTCCACCTCTTGTATACATGTCTTCATTAGGTGACCCATGATATACTGGTCCAAGCTGCTCGCTTAATCCCCATTCAGTAACCATAGCTCTAGCCATTTGGGTAGCCATTTTAATATCTGAAGAAGCTCCAGAAGTAACTTTATTAGAGCCAAAAATAATTTCTTCCGCTACTCTACCTGCCATAGCAACTGCAATATCAGCTTCCATCTTATCACGAGGCATAGAAAATCTATCGTTTTCAGGTAATCTCATAACCATTCCAAGGGCTCTGCCTCTAGGAATAATAGTAGCTTTATGAATTGGATCAGAAGCAGGGCAATGTAGTCCAACTAACGCATGACCGCCTTCATGATAAGCGGTTAGCTTTTTTTGTTCATCAGACATAACCATTGAACGTCTTTCAACACCCATAAGTACTTTATCTTTTGCATCTTCTAGTTCCTGCATGGTTATTTCTTTTTTACCATGTCGGGCAGCTATTAGAGCTGCTTCATTAACTAGGTTAGCAAGTTCTGCTCCAGAAAATCCAGGAGTTCCTCTGGCTATAATTCTTGGTATAATATTTTGAGCACATTTTACTTTTTTTAAATGTACTTGCAAAATTTGCTCTCTTCCATCTATATCAGGATTAGGTACTGTAATTTGACGATCAAATCTTCCAGGCCTTAGTAATGCAGGATCTAATACGTCAGGTCTATTAGTTGCGGCAATAATAACTACACCTTCATTATCCTCAAACCCATCCATTTCTACGAGCATTTGGTTTAAAGTTTGTTCTCTTTCATCATTACCACCACCCATGCCGATTCCTCTATGGCGTCCTACTGCGTCAATTTCATCAATGAAAATTATACATGGAGCATTACGCTTGCCTTGTTCAAACATATCGCGTACACGACTTGCTCCCACCCCGACAAACATTTCAACAAAATCTGAACCAGATATACTAAAAAATGGGACATTTGCCTCACCAGCTATTGCTTTTGCTAAAAGAGTTTTACCTGTTCCTGGTGAACCTATAAGTAAACAACCTTTAGGAATTTTTCCTCCAAGTTTCTGAAACTTATTTGGATCTCTAAGAAAATCAACTATTTCGTATAGCTCTTCTTTAGCTTCGTTAATTCCTGCAACGTCTTTAAAGGTAACTTTAGGACCTTTGTCTGAGATTAGTTTTGCTTTAGATTTTCCAAAACCCATTGCTTTGCTTCCACCTTGCATTTGACGCATAAAAAACACCCAAACACAGATTAATAGTATCATTGGAAACCATGAAACAAATATGCTGAATAAAGAATTCATCTTAGTATCAGGTGGCATTACTTCAATATTAACACCATTATTATTGAGCCTATTAACAAGATCAGGATACTCAGGAGCATAGGTTGAAAAATTCATACCGTCATTTAATGTTCCATCAATGGTTCTACCTTGAATTTTGACAGAAGTAACCGCCTTGTCATCTACTTTTGATAAAAAATCGGAGAAAGCGATATTGTTTCTTCCTCCTAAAAAGCTTTCGCTTTGAAAAGTATGAAAAACAATCATCATTAACATGAAAATTGATACCCAAATGATAATATTCTTACCTTGATTATTCATTATAAACTAACCTAACAGAAATGTGTAAAACGTGATATAAAGTTTGGGGTAAAACGAACAGAAATTTCTTCCCTTAAACTATTATCATTATAGTATGATAGATGGGGGATGGCTATAACTTTTTCAAGTATTTTAATTGCAGGAAGAGTAAATAAAATTGTAATATGGTTATTAAAACTTAAGTTTTTTAAGTATGTTAAATCTATATTACCCTTAATAGTAGAGTAATTCTCCACTGTTAAATTACTGATATAGTATTTTTCATTTTTCGGTAAATTATGGTTATTAATTTTCAAAGTGAATCTGTTATCCCAAGTACAGTAATTATTGGAATATATGACAATATCCTCGGGTTTTTTTCGACCAAACTCTCTATAAATTATTAAAGTTTTATTAATTTTTTTTAGTACACAGCCATGTAGTGTTTTGGTAAAATTAGTTTGTTGCTGTAATAAAATAACTATATTATTTATTGAATCTGACCTTCCGCTGTAATTCTTTCCGCTAATAATAATTAGTATAAAACTAATCAGCTGATATTTGATTTTATTAGAAAATATTGCAAATTTTGATAAATCTATAATTGAAAAACCAAGGTCAAAAATCCTTGCTGATTCGGGGATGCAAGAGATAAACTCTGGTTGTAGATTTTCATTTACCTGATTATTAATGGTGTATAATTGATTGATAATAGTGTCTTTTTTATATATTTCTTCTGTAGTTAGTTTTTTTCTTATGACATTTCTTGTATATTTATCGGATAAATTAGATTTATCTTCAAACCATTTTATATTATTTTCAATTAAATAATCAACTAATAATTGTTTAGAAATGTTAAAGAAAGGTCTGATAATTCTAATATTATTATACCAATTAATATTACTATTACTGAGACCAAAAATACTACTTTTTTTTTCTAATCTCATGCAGTAATTTTCAATATAATCGTCAAGATGATGAGCTGTTAGTAGAGTTAATACATCTAATTTTAAACATAATTTAGTCATTAATTGATAACGAGCCTGTCGAGCTCTTGCTTGTAAATTAGAAAAATTATTTTGATGATCAAAATCTAAAATATAATGTTTATATCCTAATTTATGACTTATATTTTTAATATATCTATTTTCTATCTTAGATTCCTGGCGCAAATTATGATCAATAGAAATCACTATTAAATTAACATTATTATCTTTTGCCCATTTATGAGCAAGCATTAATAGAGCTACAGAATCTGATCCACCAGATACAGCAATAGCAATATTAGTAATATTTTTGTCAAGAAGGTGATAGAGATTATTTTGGAATTGTTGATAGATCATTGATTAATCGATTCTAACTCTATGCCTAACTTATAGTCAATTGATATGAGCTTGAAATGTTTTTATCACTCACCTATTCCTATAATAGGCTTTTATTTCTCGCTCCTAGTATCAAATTCATCTGAATTGACTATACGTTAGGTATAGGGTGTTATTTTTTAACGTTTTTATCTTTATTATCAGGAGAGGTACAATTATCTCCTTCTGAGTCTTTTTTTAAAGCTAAGATTCTTTTTTTATATTTTTGTTCTTCAGATAAATAGTTTTGAGCTTCTTGAGATATTTTTCTATATAATTCACGTTTTCCCTTATTAATTTCTGCAATTTTAATTCTGTAATTTTTTACTTCCTCTCTAATATTCACCGGTATTTTCCCAGCATAGGAATTAAAGTCATTAATGATTTTTTGTAATTCATCATTAGTATTATTTTTATTTACAGTTGTAGTTTTTGAATTGATATTAGTTTTGCTAGCAAAGCCGGTGGAATTTAGTAATAATAGACCCATTATCATAAGGGTGATATATTTAATGTTCTTTGTCATTATATCTCCTGAAAATATTAATTATTAATATTATAGTATTTGCAAAATTGGCAAACCACTATTATTTTTAGCAAAAATAATAGTATAATCATGATCACACCATTTAGTCAATCAAAAGTTACATATAAAATTCTTTTTTTATACCAAATATAGTAATATTGACCTTTTTGAGGAATTACCTATTGAAGATATTTTAAGTATATCTATTTATGAAATTGAGTCAAAAACAATTGATGCCGCGCCAGATGATGTATGGTGTTTCGAAATTTATTTAAGTATAGAACCTGAATTTTCTTTGATCAAAAAGCAAATTTTGGATTTTGCAAGCAGTCATAATATAGATATACTTAATGATATAATTATAGAGAAAGTAGAAGACAGAGATTGGGTTAGTTTTTATCAAAGTCAATTAAAACCTTTTGAAATAGGAGGGTTTTTTGTTAGTTCAAATATTCATAAAAATTTATGTCCAAAAGATAAAATAGGAATATTTGTTGAAGCCTCGAGGGCATTTGGTACAGGTAGTCATGAGACAACTGCTGGGTGTATTGAAGCGTTGGAATTTTTGTCCAATTGTCAGTTTGATAAAATAGTAGATATAGGTACAGGCAGTGGAATATTGGCCTTTGTAGCTGAAAAATTGTGGTTCAAGGCAAAAATTGTTGGGTGTGATGTTGATGTTGTGGCAGTAGAAATTGCTAAAGATAATATGAGTTCAAATAATTCTAAAGTAAGTTTTTACCAGAATTAATATAGGGAAGATATTATTAGAAAATAATAAAAACGCTAAATTTGACTTAATTATTAGCAATATTTTAGCTAGTCCACTTGTAGAATTATCAGGTCAAATACAAGGTATGTCTAATAAGGGGGGGGTATGTTATATTATCAGGGTTTCTTGATTATCAGCAGGAATTTTTAATTTCTACGTATAATAAACTTGGTTTTGAGTTAAAGCATATTCTTAATAAGAATTCTTGGGTAATATTGATTATCCAGCTGATGGTTCAAACCTCCACCTTCAGGTGGAGAAACTTTAGTTTGAAGAAGTCATAGTCGTCCTATAAAATAAGTAAATAGGACTTATTTTATAGGATGACTATGACAGAATATGAGAAAGGGAAACA
>JAJIYR010000042.1 GCA_020881085.1 Rickettsia endosymbiont of Bryobia graminum
TGTTACGCTATAGGTTGGTACAGATTGTACTAAAAAATGGACATGATCTTCATCAACCCCTATTTCTAAAAATTTTATTTGATATCTCTTTTCTATCTCTAAACATACTTCTCGTAATACTTGATCAACTGATACGTCAAACACTGCTTGGCGAGATATTTTGCTGGAAATACCATGTGATACAGCAGTACCGTAACATTATGACTTTTGTGTATATATATTTGCTCATTCCTCCATATTACGCCGCAAGCAGCGTGGAATATACCCAAAAGAGATTAAAAATTATTATATCTGGCTTAATTAATTCTAGAACTTACCATAAATGGTTTATTATAATTCGCTGCTACCCGTATTATCTGTAACGTTTGGAATGCTTTGCTCAGCCATAACAATCTCCTTATTACTTATTCCACTACTTATATTATTACATAATATCTATAGTAAGATGTCAATAAAATAGGCTTTATCTAAATGAAAAATTATGCCTTGTTCCCATATAATTAAGCTGTTTGGTAGAAGAAGTTTTTATACAAACCTCAGAAGGTATTTCCATAAGGAATCTAGAAGGACTCGATCGGACTATTTCATAAAATATTCTACGACTTTCAGCATATGTGATATAAATATCTTTCTTAGCTCTAGTAATACCAACATAAGCAATTCTTCGTTCCTCCTCAAGCCCTTTCTCACCTTCTTCATTCAAGGATTTTTGATGAGGGAATACCCCCTCTTCCCAACCAGGTAGAAATACTAAATCAAATTCTAAACCTTTAGCTGAATGAAGTGTCATTAATGTAACAGAACCACCAAAATTTGATTCTAATTCTTCATTTTCCATTACTAGACTAGAATGCTCAATAAAGTCATATATATTATCAAACTCTGAAATTGCTCGAAGCATTTCATTAATATTCTCTATCCTTCCTTGTGATTCATCAGTATTTTCTTCTTGCAACATTCCAAGATATCCAGATTCTTCCAATAATAGTTTAGTTACATTTAAAGCCGGTTCTTCTATATATCTCTTACCCCAAGATTCAATATTATTAACTAATTTTCCCAGACTTTCCTTAACTTTATTTTTAAACATTCCTTGATCTAACATAGTTTTAATAGCGTAGAAGATAGGTAAATTATTTTCTACTGCATATTCTTTTATTTGCTTTAATGAACTATTACCTATGGATCTTCTTGGAGTATTAATAATGCGCTCTAGCGCTAAATTATCGTTATTATTTATAGTAATGCGTATATAAGAAAGTAAATCACGTATCTCCATTCTTTCATAAAACTTAAGACCACCAATAATTTTATAAGGTATAGCATTACTAATAAACACTTCTTCAAAAGCTCTGGTTTGAAAGCTAGCTCTTACTAATATAGCTATATCACTAGCACTATGCTTATTACTTTCAATTAACTTATCTATCTCCGATACAACAAACCGCGCTTCTTCCTTATCATTCCAGCAGGATATAATTTTTATTTTTTTTCCTTCACTTTTATTAGTCCATAAAGTCTTGCCATGACGATTTTTATTATTGTCGATAACACTTGAAGCTGCTACTAGAATTTCTGAACTAGATCTATAATTTTGTTCTAATTTAATTATAGTCGCACTAGGGAAATCCTTTTCAAATCGTAATATATTACCAACTTCAGCTCCTCTCCAACCATATATTGATTGATCATCGTCCCCTACACAGCAAATATTTTTTGATTTATTAGCAAGCATTCTAGCCCATAGGTATTGTACAGCATTAGTATCTTGATACTCATCTATTAAAATATATTTAAATAGATCTTGATAATATTTTAGTATTTCAACATTTTTTATAAATAGTTCATTATTGTAAAGAAGCAAATCACCAAAATCTACTGCATTTGATATTAATAAATTATTTTGGTATATCTCATAAACTAATTTAGCAATTTTATGAATTGGTAGCTTGACATCAGATTCTGATATTTTATATGGCAGTATCCCTTGATCTTTCCATCTAGAAATAACTATATGTAAAAGCTTAGGAGTATATTTCTTAGAATCTATATTTTCTTGTTTAACTATTTCCTTAATTAATTTAATCTGATCATCCTGGTTAATAATAGAGAATCTACTATCTAAACCTAAGTTCAAATACTCAGCTTGCTGTCTTAAAATCTTAGCAGCAATAGAATGAAAAGTACCTATATTTAAACCATAGCAATCTATCATGCTACTAATTCTATCTTGCATTTCTCTTGCTGCTTTATTAGTAAAGGTAACAGCTAGAATATTTTGCGGCAATGCTATATTTTTATCAATTATATTGGCAATCCTAGTAGTTAATACTTTAGTTTTACCGGTTCCTGCACCAGCAAGAACAAGAAGTGGCCCATCTATATGTAATGAAGCTGCTAATTGTTGATGGTTAAGAGAGTCTAGAAAATTGTGATGCATTTTATATATCTTTATAGATGTTTAGAGTTAATTATAAAAGCACTCAGCATATTATTTACTTTTATCTTAAATATCTTCTATATCGAGTTATAAAATAATTACCAATAAAGACAAACTAAAAATAGTATTCATTGATATTTTCTACTTACAATAAAGTCAAAAAATTCCTACTAATTATTGATTCTCAACCACTACCGGCTCTCAGCCGGTAGTGGTTTGATTACTAATGATTTAAGCTTAGAAGTGACACGTTTCTACGACCTCTACCAACAACGGTCGCGAATCGAAGAATACAATAAGTAAATTAAGAAAAACGCTAGTTTAGATAAATCTCCAACTCAAGTTATTCGCTTACAGTGTAACCATATTTTTTCAGTACTTGTGGCTTATTGTAAATTGGAGAAACTCATCATCAAAACTATGTTTAATCATTTTGCTATCAAGTATAAGTTAATGGTAAAAGCTAATCAATCTGCTT
>JAJIYR010000043.1 GCA_020881085.1 Rickettsia endosymbiont of Bryobia graminum
TGTTTCCCTTTCTCATATTCTGTCATAGTCATCCTATAAAATAAGTCCTATTTACTTATTTTATATAGGACGACTATGACTTCTTCAAACTAAAGTTTCTCCACCTGAAGGTGGAGGTTTGAACCATCAGCTGGATAATCAATGCTAAAACTTAAAACCTATACCTATAGATATTAATAATGGATTCATTTTTATTCTAGACCAAATAGCATCACTATTTACTAAAGATTTTTTATAGTGAACTTTGCTTGTTAAAAAATATTGTCTTACATCAAGGTTAATTAAAGTATCATCCTTAGCATATAAATCTACACCTGCTTGCAATACTGGACTAAAACCATTTTTTATTCTAAATGATTTAGATCTAGTGATCATATAAGCTTCATGATAACCAGCTCCAATATAAGGTCTAATCGCTCCAAAAGGTGCTATATGGTACTGTCCTAAGACGGTAAATGGAATAGCAAAAAGATCCTTTTTCCTAGAAAGATTAGTAGATGAGTTACCGTTATTATTTGCAACATTAGTTAAAAAAGTTGACTTTGGACGCAATACATTAATACCTACTGATAATTCTGCAGCTATATTATTAGAGAAAAATACTGAGATAGAAGCATCCCCACCATAGTTATACTTATTAGTAAAATTTCCTACTGGCACAGGATTAGCAATAGTGGAACTCGGTTGACTCTTAGGTTTACCATCAACATTAACTAATGATCCTCTAACCTTAAATACTAGATTCCCTTCATTTTCATAATAGTTTGTTTCATTATCATAAATATTTGAGCATCCATCTGCGAAACTGCTGATGCTAGCACCACTTACAAATAAAAATATTCCTAATTTCTTAATAGTTTTAAACATAGTTGCAACCTTTCCTTGCTTTTAATACATTGATGTATATTATACATACTCTTCATTCTTAGAAAATCAAATGATAATTTATAAGTTTTTTAAAGCTTATTACTATACGTGACAATAATAACACTGAAATATATTTTTACTAATATAAATTTGTAAAAATTGTTGATTGAACAAATATTTAATAATGAGTATTATGATACTGCTTATAAATCCGTAGGATAACATATTCTAATTGAATTCACAGAAATAATTAAAATAAATTAAGGTTTAATATAATAAACAATAAATTAAATAGCTATTTTATTGGAATATCTTGGTTCATATTAAGTTTATTGATAAGTACCTCTAATGATATAGTTGCAAAATATCTTGGCATTAGGTTACACAGCTTTGAAGTAGCATTTTTCCGATTCTTATTTAGCGCTTTAATATTAATACCTTTTATTTTTTATTTTGGTAAACAAACTCTCAAAACAAATCGCCCTCTTGTGCATCTAGCTAGAGGAGTATTATTATTTTTAGGCATGACATCATGGACCTATGGTTTAACTATTGCCCCCGTCACTACTGCAACAGTTATTGGACTTTCTACCCCTCTATTTACCTTAGTTTTAGCCCTATTCTTCTTAAATGAAGATATTATTTGGCAAAGATGGGCAGCAACTATTGTAGGCTTCATAGGTATTGTCATTACTTTAAAACCTCATTCAACAGATTTTAATCCTCAAGTATTATTTTTTGTATTAGGTGCAATATCATTTGCAATGCTAGATATTATTAACAAAAAATATGTCGTTAAAGAATCTATGATAAGCATGCTATTTTATTCCGCTTTAGTAACTTCTATAATTTCAATTCCACCATCAATTATCTATTGGCAAACTCCAACTATCTCAGAATTTATTTTACTATTTATTCTTGGGTCTGGAGGAAGTTTAATTTTATTCTTTTTATTAAAAGCTTTTTCACTAGTTGATGCTACTGCTACAGCACCTTATAGATATATTGAATTAATACTCTCAAGTATAGCTGGTTATATTATTTTCTCTGAAATTCCTGAAGCTAGTACTTTATACGGAGCTTTAATAATAATTCCTACCACTTTGTTTATAATATATTCTGAGAAAAAGCACATTATAGATGACAACAAAACAGTAACTATATGAATAAGCGTAAATTAATTTTTGCTAGTGGCATAGCAAATGTCTTTGAATGGTATGATTATGCGTTATTTGCTCATTTCGCTCCTATTATAGGAGAAAAATTTTTCCCTGGTGTTACCCCTAGCTCATCTCTGCTACATGCTTTTTTTGCATTTGCAATTGGTTATCTAATGAGACCTATTGGTGGCATATTTTTCGGAATATTAGGAGATCGCTTTGGCAGAAAAGCAGCTCTAAGTGCCTCCATATTATGCATGTCTCTTCCAACAGCATTAATAGGCATTATTCCTACTTATAATGAAATTGGCTATACTGCCACTATATTAATGATTTTAGTCCGTATGCTCCAAGGATTATCCATGGGCGGGGCTCTTACTGGTTCAATTTCATTTGTTATTGAACATACTGGAGTAAAACACCGTGGCTTTACTGGTAGTATTTCAATGGCTAGTATCTGCATAGGAATATTATTTGGTTCATTAGTTTCTAGCTTGATACAGAGTATTTTATCAGCTGAGCAATTTAATGACTGGGGGTGGAGAATACCATTCCTACTAGGAATTTTTATTCTATTTGCTGGGTTATACATAAAAAAATATACCACAGAAACTCCTGTTTTTCAAAAAATCAAAGATGGCGGAGAAATTTTAAAATCACCCCTCAAGAAGGTTATTTCTAAATATTGGTTTGATATGTTAATATCAATATTTATTAATTCTACCGGATCAGTGATATTTTATCTTCAAGCCATTTATCTAATGTCGTTTTTAAGAATAAACCGTGGTTTTACAGATGGAGAAGTAAATAATATAGCAAATTTTTGTTATATTATTATGGCTATTGCTAGCCTATGTTCTGGTTATCTATCTGACATAATTAGTAGAAGAAAAATGTTTGTAATAAATTTATTAGTAATAATACTAGTTACTCCATTTATAATGAATATCATAGAAACCAGTAATTTTTGCTTCATAATTATTGCCCAAGTTATATTATCAATTTTAGCAGCTTTTTATATTGGACCAGAACCAGCATTACAAGCTGAATTTTATCCAACAAACGTACGAAATACAGCTTTATCATTATCATATAACACAGCGACTAGTATTTTTGGTGGGACTACCCCACTGATAGTAGAATATTTAGTACAACAAACTGGCACTATTACCTCATCTACCTATTATGTAATTGCTTGTTCTATTGCTAGTTTAATAGCTTTATATTTTTATAAAAACCGATCAAATCATCAACATCTATAAAATAAGAAAACTTTTTATAGATATATTAGAAAAAGTTATTTATAAAATAACTATTAAACTAATATACTAATGAATAATATTTATGACCGAAGTAATAGCTAAAGACCAATTAGAGCAATATATAAGCCAAATAGAAGGGCTTGAAGAAGAAAAAGCGGAACTATCAGAAGCAATAAAGGATATCTTTACCGCTGCTGCCTCCAGTGGGTTTGATAAAAAAGCAATGAAAGCTATTCTAAGGCTAAAAAAACTTGATAGAAATGAGCTAGCTGAACAAGATGCTTTGTTAGATCTATATAGACAAGCTCTCGGTTTATAGTGAATTTAAGTAGAATAGTTAATAAAGAGATGTCAATGCTGAATTTCAGCTAATCACACTCAAAAGATCCTGGAATAAATTCAGGATGACATCATGATTTAATGTTACTACCTTATTGACTAAACTACATAACTTTTAAATTTTATATATTAACTATGCAATTATATCCTTTAAGATTATTACCTGATAAAATCAATTTTGATTTTATGAAATTTAAAAAGGTAAGTTATAGCTTATCTATTATTTTAACCCTTATTAGTTTTATTTGTATAGGTAAGTTTGGTTTTAATTTTGGTATTGATTTCGTTGGAGGAATTATTATAGAAGCACGTGTTGATCAAAAACCTGATCTAGCAAAAATGAGAGAAGTACTTAATAATCTTAAAATTGGAGAAGTAACTTTACAAACTTTTGGCACAGAAGGTGATATATCAATAAAAGTTGGCAGCAACAACGAAGATTCTTTAATGCAAAATATAGATCTTATAAAATCAACTTTGCAAGAACAATTCTCTTATAAGTTCGACTATCGTAAAGTAGATTTTGTTGGACCACAAGTTGGAAATCAACTAATAGATGCCGGTGTAACCGCTTTAGTATTAGCCTTTATAGCAATAATGCTTTATACTTGGATTAGGTTTGAATGGTATTTTGGACTTGGAATACTAGTAGCTTTATTGCATGACGCCATATTAAGCTTAGGTTTCATGAGTATAATGAAACTAGATTTTAACTTAAGTACAGTTGCTGCAATACTTACTATAATAGGTTATTCTGTAAACGATTCTGTAGTTATTTATGACAGAATAAGAGAAAATCTACGAAAATCACACCAAAAAGTTATGTCTCAAATCATTAATAACAGCATTAATGAAACTTTATCTAGAACAACTTCAACTGTGATTACTACTTTACTTGCCAATCTGGCCCTAGTTATTTTTGGAGGAGAAGCTATTTATAGCTTTAGCTTATTAGTATTCTTTGGCATTATAGCAGGAACATACTCGTCTATTTTCATATCAGCACCTATTTTAACATTATTTATTTCTAAAAAATTAAGCGTTAATTCTATCAAGCGAGGATTAGCTTAAATAAGTTACCTCCTTTGCCTACCCTGGCACAATTAATCAACATCTTGTATTATAAATAGTAGCTGGCGCATTCGGTTGGATTTGAACCAACGACCTTTGTCTCCGGAGGACAACGCTCTATCCAGCTGAGCTACGAATGCTTAATAAACTTCCTAAACTAATTCATTCGATGATTCTATTGTTGAAACTCACCTATACCTTATATTATGCACAAGTATCTGATTCCTTCTTCTTAGAATCTCTTAACTATCTTTGATTTACACAGGAAGTTTGATATACTTTACCAATTCGAAGCGCTAAAGATATTTATTATTAAGTTTAATTGATACAAAAAGAATATTAGTAACATGGGGCGAATAACGGGGTTCGAACCCGTGACCTCCAGATCCACAATCTGGCGCTCTAACCAGCTGAGCTATATCCGCCATAATTTTATAAGTCAATTGATATGAATTATCCACGTTGCTGTTCACCTATTAATAAATAGGGTCAACGCGTTCCCAAGTAACCTACTTCATCTGAATTGACTATGGTTTAGCGCACAGTAAATTATTATTGAACACAAGTCAAGTACATACTATAAATTTTTTATAAATTAAAGGACTGTCCTAAATATACTTCCTTTACCTTAGGACTTGAGGCTATTTGTTGGGGCGTTCCTTCTAACAATACCCTTCCATCATAAATAACATAAGCCCTATCAACTATATTTAGTGTATCTCTTACATTGTGATCAGTAATTAAAATTCCTATGTTACGATCACGTAAGTGGCCGATTAAATTCTTAATATCCTCAATAGCAAGTGGATCAATACCAGCAAGCGGCTCATCAAGCATAATAAATTTAGGATTTAAAGCTATAGTTCTTGCTATTTCTAATCTACGCCTTTCTCCACCAGAAAGGCCTATTGCCGGGGCATTTTTTAAGTGATAAATAGAAAATTCTTTTAATAAATCTGAAGTTTTCTGTTCAATGATTTCTTTATCATTATTTAAAAACTCTAACATTAGTCTTACATTATCTCCTACTGATAACCCTCGAAAAATTGATGGTTCTTGAGGCAAATAGCTAAAGCCAAACTGAGCTCTTAAATAAATTGGTAAATTAGTAATATCATGATCATTATAAAATAATGCTCCACTATCTGGCTTACTAAGCCCTATAATAATACTAAAACAAGTAGTTTTTCCTGCACCATTTGGCCCAAAAAGACCTACTGTCTCTCCAGCTTGTAACTGTAAAGATACATCATGTAATATAACCCTTTTATTATAAGATTTTGAAATATTTTTTACTTGTAATATATCCATCATTTTTTACTAAATTCCTAAAAATCTACATTATTTAGTTGTTGCATATAATAAACTAGTTTATCAGTTTTAATAATATGTTCATCTTTTTGTATTATTACATTGCCACGTAATATTAATTCTTTCTTTTCTACAAAATATTCCGCAGAATTGGCTATCAACAATTCTTTAGTATCATTTTTTTTAGCAGTAAGCTTTGATGGCATAATTATGCGATCAATAGTTTTTTTATTACCAATTATTTTATAAAAAATTTTTAAATCTGTTGTTTTAATCATTAGATCATCAAACCATAGAATCACTTCTCCAGTAAATTGGGCTTGTCTTTTAACTTGATCAATCACTAAATTATCGGAATTTATATAGAGCTTTTGTAGATTACTCCCTGGTTCTTCTGCCATTACTATATTAATTATTAATAGCAACCAAAAAACTATGAGTAATTTAAAATTAAAAATCATAAATTAAAAATCCGATGTCTCAATAATTGTTGAGACATTACCTTCAAAATTAATAATGTTGTTATCATCCATAGATTTAAAATTCTTAGATTTAAGCTGAGAATTTTTATAAAATAATATTACTCCTGCATTACTAGATGTTTCTTTATTTAATAAATTTAGCTCAGCCTCTCGGGTTTTTAGTGTACCTTCACCTAAAAAGAACTGTACATTATTTTGTAATTTTAATGTTTGAGCTACCTCGTTCAATACACCATTATCTGCATTAATTAATAACTCCTCCTCTGAATCTATCAAATATTTGGCGTCAATAGTTTCTAGTAAATAATTATTATCCAAAGTTCTAATTGCTTGAACGGTATTAATTTGGTATGGGCTCAAATTCTTATTTAATCCATTAAAAGTAGAATTTAAAATTTTTATCTCATATTTTGACTTATCATGTTTATCAACAAATTTTTCATTAGCACTTGTAGATTTCCCATAATTATTCTTAGAGACATTAAAACTTATATAAAAATATAAGGCTATTATAGAAATTCCTATCAAAGTTATTATTCTTAATAAACTCCTGAAACGTTTATAAGATAAAATAGTAGATTTACCACTTCTAGATAAAGGGATATAATTTCTTACTATCTCAACTTTAGAAAAACACTCCTGTTCTTCCATCAACTAACCCCTGCTCTTAATATATCATGTATGTGAATCACGCCAATAACTTTATCATCTCTCACTACTGGTAAACTAGTAATAGATTTTTCGTTCATTACTGCTAATGCTTCTCCTGCTAATTTTGAAGAAACTATACGTTTTGGATTAGCAGTCATTACATCCACAGCAAATTTTATATCGACTCCATCATTAATATGTCTACGTAAATCTCCATCAGTGATAATACCAATTAACCCCATATCATCTCCTATAACTATAGCGCATCCTAAAGCTTTTTGATTCATAACTAATATCGTATCAGTAAATGAGGTCTTTTCATATACTAAAGGCATCTGATCATTTATTCTCATTAAATTTTCTACTTTTATAAGATTTGTACCAATTTTCCCTCCAGGATGATATACATGAAAATCTTCAGCTGTGAACCCCTTTGCTTCATGTACTGAAGTAATAAGAGCATCTCCTAGAGACAACATCATTATTGAAGAAGTAGTAGGGGCTGCAATAAATGATGATGCTTCTTCTATTCTTGGTACTAACAATAAGAAGTCACTATTTAACGCTATAGTCGAATTTGCATTCATAGTCATAGCAACAATTTTTATAGAGAATCTCTTACAATATTTTATCATATCAAATAATTCTTTTGTTTCACCTGAATTAGATAACATGATAACTAAATCACTCTCTGTGACCATCCCTAGATCGCCATGACTTGCTTCAGCCGGGTGTAAATAAAAAGCAGCAGTGCCAGTAGAAGCAAAACTTGCGGCTATCTTATGAGCTATGTAACCACTTTTCCCTATTCCAGTTAAAATAACTCTACCATTAAAATTAATTACATGATCTACAACATTAGAAAAATCATTAGATAAATTATTAGATAATTCCATTAATGCTTCTGATTCTTTTAATATAACACGCTTAGCAATATTGTTATGATCTTGCATTACACCTCTTTTGAAACTTTATTTTTATTAATGATTGAAATTGTTAATTAACTACTAACTATATTTCTTTATAGCCTTATTAGTTATTAATAATAGGAAATTTTTTGCTTATTTTAATATAAATAAATTTAATTTAAATAAATCATATGTTAAAAAAGGGAGCCCTGAAGGCTCCCTTTTTTAACATATGATTTATTTTATAATAAAATTATATATCAAATCTTACACCAGCAAGCACGTTATGACCTCTATAACGCATCTTACCTTTTTCAGTACCTTTAGTACCGACTGACTTGTATTTAGCTTTACCAAAATCTTGCCATCTGTATGATAGTTCAGCTATTACACCTTCAGTTAATTGAGTAGAAGCACCAACTGTTACTTGATAAGCAAAATTATTAGCTTTCTTAGATTTGTCTAAATTTGTATTAATTCCAGCAACTGAAATATTAATTTTTTCTTTTACTTGAGCCCAACCAACACCAGCTCCAGCAAAAACTTTACCAGCTCCTAGATCGAATAAATCAACATAACCATTTACCATTAAATGCATTACTTTACCTTTAACTTTAGCATTTGTAGATTGTCCAGCAAAAGATTTTTTGAATTGTGGGTTAGCTAAAAAACCAAGAGTTAAATCTACTCTAGTATTATCCGTAACATTACAACCAGCACCAAGAGCAAAAGTACCTGTAGTTTTTGATTTAAATTTTACATTATTATTAATCCCAGGAACTTTTACCTTTGATTTTTGCATAAATAATGCACCAGCTTCACCTTTTATATATAAGCTTTCATCTGCAAATGATGTAGCAGAAGCTAAAATTGCAGTACTTGTAGCTGCAATTAAAAGTAATTTTTTCATATTTTTTCCTTAAAAGTTTAAAAAGTTTTGTGGGTGCATTATAATAATGTATAATGTTATCCACAACTAAATTCATGTATTTTTAGCTTTTTTCTTAAAAATAAAAGTAATCCCCGCCGCAAGCAGCGGGGTATTTAAGAAAAAGGCTAGCTAATGATCATCATGCAGGTTCTTATATTACAGGCCTTGGTTATTTACTTATTTTCCTAACATATTATAATTACTCTATTCATTAGTACCGATAACCCTAAAAAATTTGAATGAGCATCCATTTCTTATATAACGAAAAATTTTATTTCATATATCGTTTCTCCAACTAAACTTACTCTCTGTATTTCTTAATCAACTGATCTGAAAATCTAACTTTAATGATGGTGTGTTTTCTAATAATGTACAGTTTAAATCAAAAACTAAACGGAGGGGTGAACTGGGTTCTGGTTGTAATGTTACGTTTAATACTAGAGTAGATTGAACGCTCGGTTTT
>JAJIYR010000044.1 GCA_020881085.1 Rickettsia endosymbiont of Bryobia graminum
CGTTATAAAGTATTAACCCAAGTTATCAAAGAAAGGATTCGGGAAATAATAGCTCAAGTTTCAGAGGAAATGAATATTAGGATAGTAAATGGGGTGATATCCTCTGATCATTTACATATTTTAGTATCTATACCTCTTTTATTTCATGCTTGTATTTGTGTCTGATGAACTCCATATTTGCTACTAATTTGAGCACCTTGCTCCATTGGCCATTACAATCGGTCGTAAGGCAGTAAGTCGTTATTATAGAATAATGGCTATTGAAGCTATCTATTCTAAAATGAATATAAGTAAGCGCAATCAAGCTCATAAACCAACTTCTATTTCTAACATTAGATTGGAATAAGCTTTAGCTTAAACTCTACGGCACTTCTAGTCCCTACCATCAACCTACCGGCTCTCAAGCCGGTAGTGGTTGAGTATAATCGAGAATCCACTAAAGATATTGGAAGTTTGACATCTCAATTAAGTAGGATAGATCATCGAATGGCTAGCATCAATTTTTATACCAAAGAAGATTTAGTAAAAATGCAAGAAGAGCCTAGATTGCTTGACAAAATAGGCTCTTGGGTTAAATCCGTCAAAGATGACATTTATGACAAATTTTTTAGTAATCATGAATATTATCAACCAATAACTAAACCAACTGCTAAATTGACAGAGGTTTTACAATGATAATATTAAACTAAGAAGTGAAGTCATGGCTAGTAAAAATTTCAATCATCAACAAGAATTAACTGAATTAAAACAAAGATTATCGTTTCATGTTGAGGGAATCGCAATTAACCTGCTGGGCAAGGCCAATAAATATCTGTCAAGCAACTGTATGCTGCGTTGGGGGAATTTGACCCAAACTATAATTTTGGTAATGTTAAATTCAGTGAAATTACAGTGCAGGATTTTTATGGTAGGAGACACACAGTTCCTGAAGATTATCTAGCTTCTGTGGGTAAAGATAAACAGCTTATGCAGTATATCAAGCCGGATTCAGTGATAGGTAAGCAGATTAATAATGAATTGCAGCAAGTAAGGCAAGAGATGAAAATTAGGATGAACTAAATAATATGAGTAAATCATTAAAACATGATAAGATATTCCGTAAAGCGATGGAAAATCCTCTGGTTGCCCATGAATTCTTAAACGCTCATTTGCCAGAGCAAATTAAGAAATTGATGGAGTTTCCTAGCTTAAAAATGGAAAATACTAGTTTTGTTGAGCCTAATTTAAAGGATTCTATCTCTGATGTGTTGTTTTCTGCTAAATTTAACAAACGAGATGGTTATCTATTTTTGTTGCTGGAACACCAATCAAAACCTGACCACTTCATGGCTTTTAGGTTGTTTAAATATATGATTAATATTTGTGATAGATATTTAATGGAAAATCCCAAAGCGAAAACACTACCTTTGGTTTATCCACTCGTGTTTTATAATGGCCAGAAGAAATATAATGTTTCAAAAAATTTATGGGATTTATTTGATAATAATAAACTAGTAAGGGAGACTTGGATTAATGATTATCATCTGATTAATGTGCATGAAATCCCTGATGCAGAATTTAAACAAAGAACTTGATCAGGGATATTAGAATTTTTTTTGAAGCATATCCATGGAAGAGAATTAGTGAAAAAATGGAAAGAGATAGCAGATAGTTTGCCGAAATTAGTTGAGGTAACGATAGGTTATGATTATCTGGAAATGATATTGTTTTATACATTGACGAAAATAGATGCGAGTGATAAAATTGAGCTAGAAAAAATTTTAACCAGCAAGTTAAACGAGGAAACAGGAGCAAAACTTATGACTAGTTTGGCGTATCATTGGAAACAAGAGGGAGAAAAACAGGGTATCATCGAAGGGATGCGGTTTGGTAAGGCCGAAGGTATTAAGATTGGTAGAGCTGAAGGCAAAGCTGAAGGCAAAGCTGAAGGGGAATACAGTAAAGCTATAGAAATTGCAAAAAATATGTTATCTAAAGGTTCTGATTTGGCTTTTATTTCTGCTGTTACCGGTCTTGATGAGACTATCATTATATCCCTTAGCAAGAAATGATTCTTGCTTGCTTCATCATGCATTCTCTAGTTGAATCACTTTAGTTGTCTGATTTCCAGTATCAATATCATTTTAGAATATTTATTTAATTACAGAAATTTAGAGTTTGCAGTACCTATACTAATGGCAAAACAGTTACAAGTGCTATTTTTTTCATATTCGACATATAATTTATCCTTAATTATTTTTATTATCTTTAATCCCAATATTCTCTGCTATTTTATCTATAGTTCTTTTAATTGTAGAATTTGAGGTTTGATTAAATTCATTCTTAATATTTTTACTCTTGTTTCTAATTCTATCAGATAAATTATCAAGATTCTTTACTTTTTCTCCATCATGATTATCAGCATTATTAACAAATGTTTGTTCTATATTTTTATTACGAAAACTATCCTCTCTACCAGCAATATCGGCTTGATCGTGTAATTTGTTTTGCATGTTTATCAAAACTTGATCGCAAATTTTCTTTAGTTAGGAGGTTATCACTACTGCTAGGACTTAATTCTTGAGGGACAATATTACTGACTTTAGCTATATCTAAAGCAATTTGCTCAGCTTCATTTTGATGAGTATTTGCCCATCTTACTGCTTGTTCCTTGCTATTAACCCCTGCTATGTTTTTATCCATAATTGCGTTTAATACTGGTTCATTCAAATTTCGATCGATAGAAGCAGAATTTTGAGATATATAGTTCATGCTATTACTGATCTGTTCCATATTTTGCTTAGTTTTGGTAATTTCTTGTCCAACAGATCGTTGCTCAGAGAAGTTGCTACTTAGATTATCACTGAGTCACTCATGTTACGCAGTGAAGGTTGAAAGAAGAGAGAAATTGCTATAAAAAAGGAGAGAATAAAATACAATCTGGGTAATAAGAATTGAAAGAAAAATTACTTGATATATATACGGACTACTTAATTAGCCAAAATAAATA
>JAJIYR010000045.1 GCA_020881085.1 Rickettsia endosymbiont of Bryobia graminum
GCTATATATCTAGAGCTATATCCCATGTTATGTATTTCGTATATTTTGAATCTTTCATCTATCGTTAAGTGAGCCATAATATCTATATTTTTTTAATTAAAAATTATTATATCTGGCTTAATTAATTCTAGAACTTACCGAACGACTTGATAAATTATGTCTTATTGCATGAATTAAGTAATAATATTTATAAAACTAGATGACCACGCCAGCTCTTAGGTGGCTCGCCATTACAACATGACAATTAGTATATTTTAATCAGCTGAATTTTAAATTTTGTTCAATCTCAGTTTGTATATTTGATAATATATCTTCTGCTAATTGTTTATTTAAGCTTTCAACCATTAATCTTATAATTGGCTGAGTACCAGATTTTCGTATTAAAATTCTAGCTTCATTATTATAACGTTCCTGGTAAGAATTCATCACATTATTTACAGTATCTGGACATATAACATTCTGCTCATAATATTTATGATTATAATGCACATCATGCATTAACTGCGGAATAGGTTTAAATTTGTTAAGAAGTTGACTTATAGGAAGATCTTTTGACATTTTATACATTGCAAGAATTTGTAAAGCGACTCTAATTCCATCACCCGTACCTTGATTAGAACGAATTATTATATGTCCCGATTCCTCTCCACCTAAATTACACCCTAATTCTTGCATTTTTCGCACTACGTACTTATCACCAACATCTGTGCGTACCATATTCATCCCTATTGATTTTAAATATAGCTCTAACCCCATGTTTGACATAACAGTAGTGACTATTGTATCACGAGTTAACCCTCCTTTGATACCTGATAAATAATAAGCTAAAGAAGCAATAATTTGATCTCCATCTATCAGCTGACCTTTCTCATCAATTATTAAAATCCTATCGGCATCTCCGTCTAATGCAATACCTAAATCCGCTTTATGCTCCATTACTAAATCAGAGAGCATTTTATAATCTAAAACTCCACATTTATCATTAATATTTAAACCATCAGGACGGATGCCACAACTTATTACTTCTGCTCCCAGCTCATGAAGTATTTTGGCGCCACTTCATAAGCAGCTCCGTTAGCACAATCAACTACTATTTTTATCCCATCCAGCCTATAAGAATCTGGAAATGTATGTTTTATATGCTCAATATAACGACCTCTAGCATCCTTAAGGCTTACAGCTTTGCCAATATCATTATAATGAGCTAAATATTCTGATAAATCATTAGGTATTAATTGTTCAATTTTACTTTCTAATTCATGAGAAATTTTATAACCTGACGAATCAAAAAACTTAATCCCATTGTCATAATAAGGGTTATGAGAAGCGGAAATCATAATTCCTAAATCAACTCTTAGGCTTCTTACCAACATAGATATTGCTGGAGTTGGGATTGGACCTACAAATATTACGTTAACTCCCATTGAGATAAATCCTGAAGTTAAAGCATATTCCAACATATATCCGGATAATCTTGTATCCTTTCCTATTAATATCGTAGGTTTATGAGATTGGTTCTTTTCTGTGAAACCACAAGCCACGGATGTTGCCATTGCTAGCTTTATCATACCATCAGGTGTGATAATTGCGGTATTACTTCTACCTCTTACTCCATCTGTACCAAAATATTTTTGTTGCATTTTATTATAAAACCTTATTTAATCTCATTCTTTATATCTACAGACATTTGCATAGTTATTTTATCAACAATGAGTAATACAATTTTTTTTATAGATGAGCAATATAGTAATCACTCAATTGCCTCAAGGTTAATAAAGCAATATTCATCTGATAATATTAATAATTATTTTATTTCCTCAATCTTTCCAAGCAGTAAAGAATCTCCTAAATCATCTATTATTTTCATTAAATCCAATTTAATAGGATTAACTGATAATATTCTTAGCGATTTTATCAATCAAAATACTGACCAAGAAATTTTAGTCGGCAAAATAAATAATGTAGCCTGTATTATAAAAGTCAATAATAAAGAAATAGACACATTTTTTCCTAATAACACTTCTCCTTATAATCATTTAAAAAGGGAATGGATGTGTTATAATCTAGATTCTTATCCATTAAAACTACTAGATAATATGGAAAAAATTATTAATTTTGAACAAGAAATACAAAATGAATTACGACAAAGTGCTATTTCTAAAGGAGTTTTTCTACAAAATCCTGCTAGCATCTATTTGTCGTTTGATACAGTTTTTGGTAATAATGTTATAGTTGAACCAAATGTATATTTCCATTCCAATGTTAAAATCCACGATAATGTTCATATTAAAGCCTTTTCTTACCTAGAAGGAGTTGAAATAGAAAATGGCGTATCCATAGGCCCTTTCGCCAGAGTACGAGGTAATAGCAAGATAAAGAAAAATACTCATATAGGGAATTTTGTAGAAATTAAAAATTCTATCCTGGATGCAGATACCAAAGCTGGACATCTAACATATATAGGTGATGCAGAAATTGGAAAAAATGTTAATATTGGAGCTGGAACCGTTACCTGTAACTATGATGGATTGAAAAAATATAAAACTATAATAAAGGATTATTGTTTTATCGGTTCAAATAGCACATTGATTGCTCCTGTTATTATCGGAACTAAATCACTCATTGGGGCAGGCTCCTTTATTAACCAAGACGTCCCAGATCATACTTTTGCTAGTGGTCGTAGCAAACAATCGATGAAACCAAATCGGAGAAAATAAATATGTGTGGTATTGTAGCAGGTATTAGCAGCGCTAATATTTTATTGCCCTTAATTAGCGGCTTAGAAAAATTAGAATATACTGAATTAACTTGAAGAGTTGGAGAAATGGTTAACGGTAATAGTTTGGAAATTATCGTTTATTAAGGTACGTAACCTATCTTTATAATTGCCGATGTTGCTGAAAAATTTGTTTATTGCTTCTGAAAATTGTTCAAAATTATGATAAAA
>JAJIYR010000046.1 GCA_020881085.1 Rickettsia endosymbiont of Bryobia graminum
GCGCTACACCCATTGTCAGTATTAAGCTTATTGGCTTTTTGATAATCAATAATATGTTTTCTTATCGCTTCTTGGGTCAAGAGTAGTACCTTAGCTTTCTCTTCATTACTATACCCAGCGTCATACTTCAAAACTGCCTTAATACGATCACCCAAGCGTCCTTCTAGTTATGTCTTATGACGTTCCTTCAAATTCTCTCGGTGAACTTGTGTCAATACATTCTTACTCACAATGTCCTAAACTCTACAATAGCTCTCCTATCTTTGCAACTCTTCATTTACGAACAGTATATCTATAATAATAGGCATAAGTTAAGCTCCTAATTTGGCATTTCCGTATAAAACGGACATAAATGCAGTCTGGCAGAATTTCTTTTATTTGTCAATCGCTATCTATCTATTATTTTGTTGTAGTAGAAGCTGTATAAAATGCAATAGCGGCAGCGTTAGAGACGTTTAAGCTTTCAACTTTATCTGAGATAGGTATTTTTACTAGGTGATCACAATTTTCTTTAACTAATCGTTTAATGCCTTTATCTTCTGATCCTAGAACTATTGCAACCTTACCAGAAAGTACTTTACTATTTATATATTCTGTACCGTGACCATCAAGGCCAACAATCCAGAAGTTTTGCTTCTTTAAATACTCTATAGATGCTCTAAGGTTAACAACTTTAACAATTTGTACTAACTCAAGGGTACCAGAGGCTGTTTTAGCGATAGTTGCATTCTCATCAGGAGTATTATCAGTAGGTAGTATTATGGCAGTAATATTAAATGAAGTAGCGCTGCGGATTATTGCTCCAATATTTTGTGGGTCTGTTATTTGATCGAGAATAGCAATCTTACAGTTAGGATTACTTAAATCAATATTTTCTATATTATTTTCAAAGATAGTTCTCACTACTGCGGCTATCCCTTGGTGATTTTGGTTTAAACCAAAAAGGCGGTTTAAAGAGTCAATTTTAGTAATTTCATATGGAAAATTATTAATTAATTTTTTATTTGCATTGAAAGTTTCCTCAGTACATAATATATTTTTGATATTGCGCTTTGGGTTGTTCAAGGCTGCAAATACCGTATGCTTACCGTATATATAGTGAAAATCCTTAGGAATCTTAACTTTATTTTTCATCTTCTTAAAACCTAGAATAATTAATTCTTGACACAAACTACTATTTATTATAGAAAGTTACAACCGATAAACGTTTTGAGTAATAAATTTTAGTCTCATTATAAATTGCTTCTATAAAAAGCAAGGGAATTTATTTGCCACTTATACAAAATCATTGTATTGTGCCTTGCGTTTAGTTGCACTATCCAATAGTTGCGTAAGTTCTTCGGAGGAGTGGCCGAGTGGTCAAAGGCAGCAGACTGTAAATCTGCCCGCGTAAGCGTTCGAAGGTTCAAATCCTTCTTCCTCCACCACTATTTAGGTGAAATATGCGGGTGTAGCTCAATGGTAGAGCCCCAGCCTTCCAAGCTGGTCACGTGGGTTCGATTCCCATCACCCGCTCCAGGAGTGAGAAAATAGTTGGAAATTGGCTAAATTTTATTTAATAAATTGTATTAAAATCTTAAATTGTGGAGTATTAAAATATGGCAAAGGCAAAATTTGAAAGGAAAAAGCCCCATGTAAATATAGGAACCATCGGTCACGTTGATCATGGTAAGACTTCTTTGACAGCTGCTATTACTAAAATTCTAGCAGAAGCAGGTGGTGCTAAAGCTATTGCTTATGATGAAATCGATAAAGCGCCGGAAGAAAGGGAGAGAGGTATTACTATTAGTACTGCTCACGTTGAATATGAAACTGAAAATAGACATTATGCTCACGTTGATTGTCCTGGCCATGCTGACTATGTTAAAAATATGATTACTGGTGCTGCTCAGATGGATGGTGCTATATTAGTTGTATCTGCTGCTGACGGTCCTATGCCTCAAACTAGAGAGCATATTTTGCTTGCTAAGCAAATCGGTGTTCCTGCTATGGTCGTGTTTCTGAACAAAGTTGATATGGTTGATGATCCAGAATTGCTTGACTTAGTTGAAATGGAAGTAAGAGAATTATTATCACAATATGGTCTTCCTGGTGATGAAATACCTTTTATCAAAGGTTCTGCTCTTCAAGCTTTAGAAGGTAAACCTGAAGGAAAGGCTGCTATTCTAGAGTTAATGAAAACAGTTGATTCATATATTCCACAACCTAAGAGAGATACAGAGTTAGCTTTCTTAATGCCAATTGAAGACGTGTTCTCTATTTCTGGTAGAGGTACAGTTGTTACTGGTAGAATCGAAAAAGGTATCGTTAAAGTTGGTGAAGAGGTTGAAATTGTTGGTATACAAGATACCCAAAAAACAACCTGTACTGGCGTTGAGATGTTTAAGAAATTATTAGATCAAGGTGAAGCTGGTGATAACGTTGGTATATTGCTTCGTGGAACAAAAAGAGAAGAGGTTTCTAGAGGTCAAGTATTGGCTAAACCTGGAAGTATAAGACCGCATACTGAATTTGAAGCTGAAGTATATGTTTTAAAGAAAGAAGAAGGTGGTCGTCATACAGCGTTTACTAACAATTATCGTCCTCAGTTTTACTTTAGAACAACTGATATAACCGGAGAAATTCATTTACCAGAAGGTAAGGAAATGGTTATGCCAGGGGATAATGTAAACTTAAAGGTTGTCCTAATTAATCCAATAGCTATGGATGAAGGTCTACGTTTTGCTATCCGTGAAGGTGGTAGAACTGTTGGTGCTGGTGTGGTTACCAAAATTTTAAAATAATTTAATTAGCAGTATATTTATTTAAAGTAAGTATACTGCTTTTTTATTAGGGTATAATTACCCTGCTGTTTATAATAGGTCAGTATATAATGAATAATAATCAGAAAATCAAAATCCGCCTGAAATCATTTGATCATCGTGCTCTTGAGTATGGTACCAAAGAGATAGTTGGAGCTGTTA
Source organism: Rickettsia endosymbiont of Bryobia graminum (assembly GCA_020881085.1). GTDB lineage: Bacteria > Pseudomonadota > Alphaproteobacteria > Rickettsiales > Rickettsiaceae > Tisiphia. Next base: position 2,964 of record JAJIYR010000046.1, read on the forward strand.
AAAGAACTGGTGCTGATGTAATCGGTCCGATTCCTTTGCCAAGAGAAATTGAAAAATTTACTGTTAATAGATCTCCCCACGTTAATAAAAAATCAAGAGAGCAATTTGAGATTAGAACTCAAAAAAGACTATTGATAATAAGTTATCCAACTCCTCAGACTGTTGATGCTTTAAAGAAAGTTGATTTGCCTGCTGGTGTTGATGTTGAGATTAAGTTAGTGAGTGTTGAGTGATGAGAACTGGTTTAATTGCTAAAAAAATTGGTATGACTTCAATTTTTAATGAAAAAGGCGAAAGATCTACCGTAACTTTTTTACATGTTGAAAATTGTCAAGTAATTGGACAAAAAACTACTGAAAAAGATGGTTATGATGCTTTGGTAATAGGGGTAAATGATAAAAAATTATCTAAAGTCACTAAGCCAATGAAGCAAGTTTTTGCTAATGCAAAAGTTAATCCAAAAGAAAAATTGAAAGAATTTAGAGTTTCTAAGGATTGTATGCTCGATGTTGGTTCGGAAATCAAAGTTGATCATTTTTCTATAGGTCAATTTGTTGATGTTACTGGAACTAGTATTGGTAAGGGGTTTGCTGGTGGTATGAAAAGGCATAACTTTAGAGGGCTTGAAGCTTCTCATGGTGTGTCTATATCCCACCGTTCTCATGGTTCTACTGGTGGTAGACAAGATCCTGGTAGAGTTTTCAAAGGTAAGAAGATGGCTGGTCACATGGGTTCTGTGAGAGTGACCATACAAAATCTAAGGATAGTTAATACTGATCAGGAACAAGGTGTTATTATGGTTAGTGGTAATATTCCTGGTTCAAAAGGTTCTTATATCTATATTAAGGATGCTGTCAAAAAAACTGTTGTGGTAGTAGGATAAATATATGAAAGCTGAGTTAATGAATCTTGAAAATCAAGCTGTTGGAAACGTAGATTTAGACAGTGGGATATTTGGGATAGACTATATTAGAGAAGATATTATTAAGCTTGTTGTTGATTGGCAGCTAGTTAAAAGAATGGCAGGTACCCATCAAACTAAGACTGTTTCAGAAGTGTCTGGTACAACAAAAAAGCCTTTTAAACAAAAGGGTACTGGTAATGCAAGACAAGGGTCTTTAAGATCAGCGCAGATGAGAGGTGGTGGAGTTTCCCATGGACCTGTCGCAAGAAGTCATGCAATAAAATTACCTAAAAAAGTTAGAAAGCTTGGTTTAAAACATGCTTTATCAGGCAAGTTTGCAGAAGGAAAGTTATTAGTTCTGGACTCTTTGAAATTGGATAGCGCAAAAACTTCTAACCTTGTGAAATTACTAAATAATTTTCAAGGTAAAAGTTATTTTGTTATTGATGGTGAAAATCTTGATAATAATTTTTCTTTAGCAGCGCAAAATATCCCTAATGTTGTTTCAGTACCACAAATTGCTGCGAATGTTTATGATATAATACGTCATGATTATATTTTGTTATCGAAAGAAGCTATAGATGCTTTAGAAAAGAGGTTAAAGTGAAATCTTATAAACATTATGATCTAATCAGAAATCCACTTATAACTGAGAAGACAACTATTTTATCTGAACAAAATAAATATACTTTTCATGTTGCTGATTGTGCTGAAAAGTCATCTATAAAGTTAGCTATTGAAGAAATTTTTCAGGTAAAAGTTAAAAAAGTTAACGTTATGAATGTTAAGGGTAAAACAAAAAGATTTAAAGGTATGATTGGAAAGCAGTCTGATAAGAAAAAGGCAATCGTAACTTTAGAAAAAAACCATAGTATTGATTTTAGTGGAGGGGTTAAATAAAATGGCTTTAAAAACTTTTAATCCAATTACTCCATCTCTTAGAGAGCTAATACAAGTTGATAGATCTCATCTTTGGAAGGGTAAACCTCATAAATCATTAACTAAAGGCTTAACCAAAACTGGTGGAAGAAACAACCTTGGACGCACTACTTCTTGGCATAGAGGGGGGGGGCATAAAAGGCTTTATCGTTTAATCGATTTTAAAAGAAATAAATTGGATATCTTTGCTACTGTTGAAAGAATTGAATACGATCCTAATAGAACTTCTTTTATCGCATTAATTAAGTTTGACGATGGCGTTTATTCCTATATTATAGCTCCACAAAAGCTTGTTGTAGGAGATAGAATTGTATCAAGCAATGAAGCTGATATTAAAGTTGGTAATTGTTTGCAATTAAAATATATTCCTGTTGGAACCACTTTGCATAATGTTGAAATGAAAATTGGTAAAGGTGGGCAAATAGCTAGATCAGCTGGTACGTCTGTAGATCTGGTTGGTAAGGATTCTGGTTATGCTCAAATTAAACTACGCTCAGGTGAGTTTAGATTAGTTCCTCTAGACTGTAGAGCTACAGTAGGAGTTGTATCAAATCCTGATCAAAAAAATACTAATTTAGGAAAAGCTGGAAGAAATAGATGGCTTGGTTGGAGACCGCATGTTCGTGGTGTGGCAATGAATCCAGTAGATCATCCACATGGTGGTGGTGAAGGTAAAACTTCAGGTGGTCGTCATCCAGTAACTCCATGGGGTTTCCCAACCAAAGGTAAGAAAACTCGTAAGAATAAACTTACTTCAAAATTTATTGTTAAGAGAAGAAAATAATTAGGTAATATATGGCGCGTTCAGTTTGGAAAGGACCTTTTGTAGATGGTTATCTAATAAAAAAAGTGCAAAAATTAGTTGATTCAGGTAGATCAGAAATGATCCAAACCTGGTCTAGAAGATCAACAATTTTGCCATTTTTTGTTGGAATTACCTTTTCTGTACATAATGGAAACAAATTTATACCAGTGACTGTAACTGAGGAGATGGTTGGTAGAAAATTAGGTGAATTTTCTCCTACTAGAACTTATCATGGTCATGGTGCAGATAAAAAAGTTAAGAGAAAATAAATATGGTAAAAAAGAATTCTGCTACAGCAATTACTAGGTCTCTTAGAGTAAGTCCAAGGAAATTAAATTTAGTTGCGACTTCTATCAGAAACATGAAAGCTTCTGAGGCGTTAGTGCAACTAACATTTTCACCAAGAAGAATTGCTAAAGATGTAAAGAAATGTTTGCAGTCTGCTATTGCCAATGCAGAAAATAATCATAATCTAGATATTGATGGATTATTTATTACATCTGCAACTGTTGGTAAAGCTTTGGTAATGAAAAGAATGATGCCAAGAGCTAAAGGAAGAGCAACAAGGATTAATAAATTTTTTAGTAACTTATATATTACAGTTACTGAGGTTGAGGGGAAATAGTATATGGGGCAAAAAGTTAATCCGCATGGTTTTAGAGTAGGTCCAACATTAATAAAAGGTTGGGATTCTGTATTATTTGCAGAAAAAAATTATAAAACTCTTTTTATTCAAGACTTAGAGATTAGGAATTTAATTAATAAGAATTATACCCAAGCCCAAATTAGTAGAGTATTAATTGAAAGACCATCGAATAAAAATATTATAATTAATATTTTTGCTAAAAATCCTAAAGTGATTATTGGTAAGGGTGGTAATGATATTGATAAATTAAGAAAAGATATTCAAAAAATTACTAGTTTGGAAGAAGTGTATATTAACATGCATGAAGTAAAAAAACCAAATATAGATGCCCCAATAATAGCAAAAACTATTGCTACACAGCTTAGAAAAAGAGTCTCTTTTAGAAAAGCTATGAAAATGGCAATTCAATCTTGTTTAAAGCAAGGAGCTTTGGGAATAAAAGTAGCTTGCTCAGGACGTTTAGCTGGTGCAGAGATTGCTAGAACAGAATGGTATAGAGAAGGAAGAGTGCCTTTACATACTTTAAGGGCAGATATTGATTACTCCACCGCTGAAGCTATGACCACTTATGGGGTTATAGGTGTAAAAGTTTGGGTTTATAAGGGTGATCATGTTGAAAATAGAAAAAAACATAATTAATTTTGAAGAAAAGTAATGTTAGCTCCAAAAAAACAAAAATTTAGAAAAGCTCATAAAGGAAAAGTTGCATCAAAAGCTAAAGCTGGTACAATGCTTGCTTTTGGTTCTTTCGGTTTAAAGTCATTAGATCAAGAAAGAGTTACAGCAAGGCAGATTGAGGCGGCAAGAAAAGCTGCAGTTCGTTATATGAAAAGACAAGGTAGATTATGGATTAAAATTTTTCCTGATCTTCCTGTATCAAAAAAACCAGCAGAAGTTAGAATGGGTAAAGGTAAAGGCTCTCCTGAATTTTTTGCAGTAAGAGTATCACCCGGTAGAATTATGTTTGAAATTGAGGGTGTTACAGAAGAAGTTGCAAATAGAGCATTAGAGCTTGCGAGTGCAAAATTGCCGGTAAGAACAAAGATAGTGAGGCGTTATGAATAAATCTAATTTAGTAGCAAAAGAATTGTTAGGGCAAACTGCAGAGGAGCTTCATAAAAAGATATCTTTATTTAAAAAGGAACTTTTTAATCTTAGATTTCAAAGAACACTAGGCGAATTAAAAAATACTAGTAGGTTTTCTGTTGTGAAAAAAAATATAGCTCGTATTAATACTGAGCTAGCTAAAAGATCAAAAACTGGAGAATAGGAAGATGCCAAGAAGAGTATTGGAAGGTGTTGTTATAAGCTCAAAAGGTGATAAAACAATTCACGTAAAAGTAGAGCGTAGATTTAAGCACCCTATATACAAAAAAATTGTAAGAGTTTCTAAAAAATATGCTGCTCATGATCCAGAAAATACGTATAAAGACGGTGATAAAGTTAGTATAATAGAAAGTCGTCCTATTTCAAAAACAAAGTCTTGGATGGTATTAGAGGGTAAATAATATTTATTCTTTGACTTTATTAGTTATATTATTTATTTTATTGCGTTATTAAATTGGACAGTAGGAAGTAAGTTATGATTCAGATGCAGAGCATCTTAGATGTTGCAGATAACTCAGGTGCTAGAAAGGTTATGTGTATTAAGGTTCTTGGCGGTTCCCATCACATGATCGCAAACCTTGGAGATGTTATTGTGGTATCTATAAAAGAGGCTTTACCAAACGGAAAGATTAAAAAGGGTGATGTACATAAAGCCTTAATTGTTAGAACAAAAAAAGGCGTTAAAAGGGCTGATGGTAGTACAATTAAATTTGATTCTAACGCTGCTGTACTTTTAAATAAGCAAGGTGAGCCAATTGGGACAAGGGTGTTTGGTCCAGTAACCAGAGAGCTTAGAGCAAAAAAGTTTGTAAAAATTATGTCTCTTGCAGAGGAGGTACTGTAAATGGTTAAGTTAAAAGTTCGAAAGGGTGATGAAGTTATTATTATTACAGGTAAATATAAAGGTAAAAAAGGAAAGATCTTAAAGATTTTCCCAGAAGAAAATAAAGCTATAGTATCTGGTATTAATCTTGTTAAAAAGCATACTAAAGCTACTCAGACAAGTGAAGGTGGAATTATCTCTAAAGAGTTGCCAATACATATTTCTAATATTGCTCATATAGATCCTAAAAGTGGTACTCATACTAAAGTAGGTTTTAAAATATTGGAAGATGGTTCTAAAGTGAGAGTTGCTAAGAAGTCAGGAGAAATTATAGCTAAGGAAGGTAAGTAAATGTTACTTAGATTTAAGGAATTATATAGTAAAGAAATTGTACCAAGTTTACAAGAAAAGTTTGCTTATAAAAATAAGCACCAAATGCCTAAAATTGAAAAAATAGTAATCAATATGGGTGTGGGTGAGGCTGTAGCTGATTCTAAAGTAATTAACAATGCTGTAAATGATTTAACATTAATTTCTGGGCAAAAGCCTTTAACAATTGATGCTAAAAAATCTATAGCTACATTTAAGTTAAGAGAAGGGATGAAAATCGGCTGTAAAGTTACTTTACGTAAAGACAGAATGTATGATTTTTTAGAAAGATTAGTTATTGTTGCTTTGCCTCGAATTAAAGAATTTAGAGGTTTTTCAAGCAAAAGTTTTGATGGTAGAGGTAATTTTACTTTTGGCGTAAAGGAACAAATAGTATTTCCAGAAATTAATTATGATAAAATTGATATAATTCGTGGTATGGATATTACTATTGTCACAAGTGCTAAAACCAATGAAGAAGGTAAATTCTTACTATCTGGTTTTAATCTGCCTTTTTATAATTAATTATTAGAAGAAAAGAAATGGCTAAAGAAAGTTCTATACAAAAAAATAATAAAAGAAAAAAATTGGCAAATAGTTTATATAATAAGCGAGCTAAACTAAAAGAACAAATTCATAATAAAGATTTACCTTTAGAAGAAAGATTTGCTCTAGTAATTAAACTAGCCGAATTACCTAGGAACTCAGCTATAAATAGAGTTCGTAGTAGATGTGAAATTACAGGACGCCCAAGAGGGGTTTATAGTAAGTTTGGCTTATCAAGAAATAAGTTAAGAGAATTAGCTGGAGAAGGTTTAGTTCCAGGTTTAATAAAATCAAGTTGGTAAAAAGTAGGTTTATTGTATGTCAATGACAGATAGTATAGCAGATATGCTAACTAGAATTAGAAACGGTCAAAAAAGCAAAATGATGAGGGTATTAGTTCCCGGGTCAAAGAAAAAAATTGCTGTTTTAGATGTATTAAAATCAGAAGGTTATATTGCTGGTTATGAGGTTTCTAATAAAGGAAATATAAGTGAAATAGAAGTTTCTTTAAAATATTCTATTACTGGAAAGCCAGCTATATGTGAGATCAGTAGAGTATCAAAGCCAGGAAAAAGGGTTTATTCTGCTATAGATAAGCTAAAAGGATATTATAATAACATGGGTATTTATATTCTTTCTACTCCTAAGGGCGTATTGTCTGATAGACAAGCTCATATTGATAAGGTTGGTGGTGAAGTCATTTGTAAAGTGTTTTAGGGTATAAAAATGTCACGTGTTGGAAAATTACCGATCTCAGTTCCTGAAGGAGTTAAAGTAGAGATTGATGGACTTAAAGTTAATATAACTGGTCCTAAAGGAGAATTAACAAAAACCTTTACTGGAAATATAGAAGTTTCGTTGCAGGATAATGCGGTTTATGTTAAGCCATTAGCTGAAAGCAAACAAGCAAGAGCTATGTGGGGTACGGCTAGAAGTATTATCAGTAATATGGTTAAAGGCGTAAAAGTTGGCTTTATCCAAGAGCTTGAGATTAACGGTGTTGGTTATAAAGCTGCTGTGAAAGATAAGTATTTGAATTTAGCTCTTGCAAAAAGTCATAACACAAAAATTGAAATACCTCAGAGTATTAAAGTTAATGTTCCTAAACAAAATCAAATTATATTAGAAAGCGTTGATAAAGAAAAGTTAGGTCAGTTTGCTTCTATTATAATTAAGCAAAGACCACCAGAACCATACAAAGGTAAAGGGATTAAGCGTAAAGGTCAGTATGTTCAAAGGAAAGAAGGAAAGAAAAAATAAAATTTAAGAGTTAAATATGCGTAGCGCAAAAGTAAAATTTGACGTAAGAAAAGCTAGAGTTAGGTCTAAAATATCAAAGGTTTCAGATAGAATAAGATTATCTGTTTTTAAATCTGGGGAGCATATATATGCACAAATTATTGATGATAAGCAGTCTATAACTATTGCGTCAGCTTCAACTTTAGATAAAGAAATTAGACAATTAAAAAAGTCAAATTGTAATATTAGTTTAGCTACAAAAGTAGGTGAATTAATAGCTAATAGAGCTTCTGAAAAAGGAGTAGAAGAAGTTGTGTTTGATAAAGGTGGTTATAAGTATCATGGTGTTGTTAAAGCTTTAGCTGATGCAGCAAGAGAAAAAATTAAATTTTAATTAAGGTTTGAAGAATGTCTAAAGCTACAAAAAATACAAGTGAAGCATTAACAGAAACTTTAGTAGATGTCAGTAGAGTTACCAAGGTAGTAAAGGGCGGAAGAAAATTTTCTTTTTCTGCTTGTATTGTAGCTGGAGATAAAGCTGGTAAAGTTGGTTATGGTCATGGTAAGGCCAAAGAGGTAACTGAAGCAAGAGCTAAAGCAACTCAGGATGCTAGAAAGAATATGAAACGTATTCCTTTATATCAAGGTAGAACAATTCATCATGATGTGATCGGTCAAAGCGGAGCAGCAAGAGTTATTTTAAGAAGAGCAAAAGCAGGTACAGGTGTAATTGCTGGTGGTCCAATGAGAGCTATTTTTGATTCATTAGGTATTCATGATATTGTTGCAAAATCTTTAGGATCAAGTAATGTTTATGCAATGATAGCTGCAACTTTTGATGCATTATCTAGATTAGCTTCACCTAAGAATATTGCTGAAAGAAGAGGAAAGAAAATTAATGAGCTTTCAACAAAATCTGTAAAAGGAAAAATAGAAGTAATATCAGAATAATAATTTTTATTTATTAAATAAAAAACTTTTAGACTATAAAATTATTGTTCATTTAACAAAAATAAGTTTGATTGTAGGAATCTATGTCTAGTAAAAAAGAAAAAGAAGATATAAGTTGCGAGCAAATAAAAATTACCCAAGTTGGTAGTACTATTGGTCGCAAGTATGATCAAAAACAAACTTTAATAGGTTTGGGTTTAAATAAGATGCATAAATCTGTTGTGTTAAAAAATACACCATCTATTAGAGGAATGGTCAGAAAAGTACAGCATTTATTGAAAATTGAAAATATAAATTAGAGTTGTTAAAATGAAGTTAAATGAGTTATCTAATAATTTCGGTGCTAAAAAAACAAAAAAAAGAGTTGGGCGCGGAATTGGAAGCGGAAAAGGTAAGACTTGTGGCCGAGGCGTTAAAGGGCAAAAATCTAGATCTGGGGTAGCTATTAAAGGCTTTGAAGGTGGGCAAATGCCTATCATTAAAAGATTACCAAAAAGGGGCTTTAACTGTCCTACGTCACAAAAGTATGATGTTATTAATATTATTGACATAGAGCTTTTAATATCTGAAAATATTTTAGATATTACCGAAATTATAACAAAGGAAGTGTTAGTAAAAGTAGGTCTTATTAAAAATACTAATAAATTAATAAAATTGCTTTCTACAAGTAGTGAAGAATTTAATACTCCAATTACTTTACAATTGGATGGTTATTCAATAGCTGCTAAGAAGATTATTGAACAAACTGGTGGTAAAACTTTATAATTTTATGAGTTTAAATTCTTCGCAAAAATCTAATCAAGACTTAATTAATAGAGTTATATTTACTATTATAGCTCTTGTAGTTTGTAGGTTAGGATCTTTTATTCCTATTGCAGGAATTGACTCAGTTGCGTTACATGCAGTTGCTGAACAAAACCAATCAGGTATTTTAGGCATGTTTAATATGCTTTCTGGTGGTTCTTTAGGCAGGATGTCTATTTTTGCCTTGGCAATAATGCCTTATATTACTGCTTCTATTATTATCCAATTAATGTCTATAGCCTATAAGCCTCTAGAAAATTTAAAAAAAGAAGGGGAATCTGGGAAAAGAAAGATAAATCAGCTTTCTAGATATTTAACTGTGTTATTAGCTGCTTTTCAGGCTTATGGAGTAGCAATTAGCTTAGAGCATGCAGTTACTAATGTTGGTTCAGTAGTTATTATACCAGGAATTTTCTTTAAAATTACTACTGTTATTACCTTAGTAGTTGGAACTATGTTTTTAATGTGGCTTGGTGAACAAATTTCGGGTAGAGGGATAGGAAATGGTTCATCTTTAATTATATTTATAGGTATTGTTTCTGGTGTACCAAGCGCTATTATTAATATGTTTGAATTATCAAGAAGTGGTGGTTTATCTCCTTTGGTGGCTATAGCTATTTGCTTAGGAGTTGTTACCATAATTACTATGATAATCTTTTTTGAAAAAGCTCAAAGAAAGGTTTTAGTCCAATACCCTAAGAGGCAAGTTGGTAATAAGATTTATGGTGGAGATGCAACACATATGCCGCTTAAGATTAACACTTCTGGTGTTATACCGCCGATATTTGCTAGTTCAATTTTATTGTTCCCTGTAACTATTGCTAATTTTTCTAGCAATAACTCAGAAGTTATGAATTTAATAAGTTTTCATTTAGGACATGGTAAACCGTTATATATAATTCTATATGTTGCTTTAATAATATTTTTTAGCTTTTTTTATACAGCTGTAGTATTTAATTCTGATAAAACTGCAAATAATCTAAGAAAATATGGAGCTTATATACCAGGAAAAAGGCCTGGGAAAAATACGGCTGAATACTTTGATTATTTATTATCTAGATTAACAGTATTAGGAGCCCTATATCTCAGTTTTATTTGTGTAGTTCCTGAGATGTTAATGAATAAGTATGCTGTATCTTTTGCTTTAGGAGGTACTAGTTTTTTGATAGTTGTTAATGTTGTATTAGATACGTTTGCTCAAATTCAAACTCATTTATATAGTAGTAGATATGAAGGGTTAATTAAGAAAATGAAATTAAAAAACTAATAAATTTAATACTAAATGAGTTTAAAGTGATTATAGTACTTATGGGTCCACCAGGGTCTGGAAAGGGAACTCAAGGAAAATTATTAGCAGAAAAGCTAAATTTACCGCACGTATCTGTTGGTAACATATTTAGAGAGGTGGTAGAATCTGGTAATGAAGAAGGTAGTTTAGTTCAAGACTATATGTCTAAAGGGAAATTAGTTCCTTCTGAGCTAGTTAATAGAGTTGTACAGAAGTTTTTATCTCAAAACGAGTATGAAACTGGTTGTGTTTTAGATGGATACCCTCGTAATCTAGAACAAGCAAAGTTTCTTGATCAAGTTTTAAGTAAGAAAGAAAGTATTAAAGTATTATTTTTTGATATTAATGATCAAATTATTATACAAAGAATTCTTGGTAGATTTACTTGTGCAAGTTGTGGACAAATTTATAATCAGTTTTTTGTAAAGCCTAAAATTGATAATGTTTGTGATATTTGCGGATCACATCAGTTTGTGCATAGAAAGGATGATGACGAACAAACAGCTAAGAATAGAGTAGAAGAGTATAAAGCTGAGACTTATCCTTTAATTTATTATTATAAAAATAATAATAAATTACATGTTATTGATGCAAGTCAAAGTATGGAAGATATAGGCTTAGTTTTAGATAAACTATTAAAAATTATTTGACTTTACGGGATATTTTTATATTATTCCCTTTTGGTGAATATCAAAATTTTGGAGATTATTTGTGGCAAGAATAGCGAGTGTTAATATTCCGACAAACAAGAGGCTGGTGATAAGCTTAACATATATTTATGGTATTGGTTTACATGCTGCAGAGGAAATTTGTCAAAAATCAGGAATATCTGAGAATAAGAGAGCTAAAGATCTAACAGATCAGGAACTTATTACTTTACGTAATATTATTGAAAAAGAATATAAAGTAGAAGGCGATTTAAGAAGAGAAGTAAATCTAAATATCAAAAAGAAGAAAGATATTAAGTCTTATCAAGGGCTTAGACATATTAAAAAGCTACCTGTTAGAGGACAAAATACTCACTCTAACGCTAGAACAAGGAAAGGAAAAGCTATTGCAATTGCCGGCAAGAAAAAAGTCACAAAGTAATATGGTATAACGATGAGTCAAACTATTAGTAAAACTAAGAAAAAGAAAAAAAATATCACTCTTGGTGTTGTGCATATTAAAACAACATTTAACAATACTATAGTTACTTTCACTGATGTGCAAGGTAATACTATAGCCTTTTCTACTGCAGGAACTCAAGGGTTTAAAGGAGCAAAGAAAGCAACTCCTTACGCTGCTCAAATTACTGTGGATAAAGCTTCAGAGATTGCAAAAGAACATGGTATGAAAACTGTTTCGATCAGAATAAAAGGTGCTGGTGCTCAGAGGGAGTCTGCAATGAGAGCAGTTTTTAGCCAGAATTTTATAGTTACATCTATTCTTGATGTTTCTGCTGTAGCTCATAATGGTACTAGAGCACCAAAAAGAAGAAGAGTATAATCATAGGTAAAAAATGTTATCGTTAAATAAAAACTGGAACTCATTGATAAAACCTTCCAAAATAGTTTATGACAAACCTAGTGGAAATAATAATCTAGTGAAGATTATTGTTGAACCTTTAGAAAGAGGATTAGGCCTGACTATAGGTAATGCTATGAGAAGGATTTTGCTTTCATCTCTTCAAGGTGCTGCGATAACATCAATAAGAATACCTGGAGTAGTTCATGAGTTTTCTGCTATAGCTGGTGTTAAAGAAGATTTAGTTGATGTAGTTTTAAATCTTAAAACTGTAGTTATTAGAATGCATACCTCTGAGAAGAAAAATGTAAAATTACATGCTGTAGGTCCTTGCGTTGTAACTGCCGGTATGATTGCTGGAAGCAATGAAGTTGAAATATTAATGCCAGATCAAGTAATTTGCACTTTAGAAAAAGGTGTAGAACTTAACATAGAATTGACTTGTGAAACAGGTAAAGGCTATATCCCAGCTGTTAATAGTTCAGATGCAGGATTAGCAATAGGTGTGATACCAATTGATGCTTTATTTAGTCCTGTTAAACAAGTTACATATAAAGTTGAAAATACTCGTGTAGGTCAAGTTACAGATTATGATAAACTAATTATGACTGTTGAAACCAATGGTAGCATTGATCCTGAAATGTCTATTGCCTTAGCAGCTAGAATTTTACAAGATCAGCTACAGCTCTTGATCACTTTTGAGGAGCAAGAAGAAGATAAGCAAGATAAATTAGAGGAATTATCATTTAATTCTATTTTATTGAAAAAAGTTTCGGAGTTAGAATTATCTGTTAGATCTTATAATTGCTTACAAAATGAAAATATAGTTTATATTGGTGATTTAGTTAGAAAAACTGAAATGGAAATGCTTAAAACCCCTAACTTTGGAAGAAAATCTTTAAATGAGATTAAGGAAATATTAAGTGCTTATAATTTAAAATTTGGAATGGATGTATCAGGATGGCCACCAGAAAATTTAGAGGAGTTATCTAAGCGTTACGAGGATCCATATTAAATCTCTTTTGGGTATATTCCTCGCCGCTTGCGGCGTAATATGGAGGAATGAGCAAATATAGACACAAAAGTCATAATGTTACGGTACTGCTGTATCACATGGTAGTTCCAGCAAAATATCGCCGAGCATTGTTTGACGTATCAGTTGATCAAGTATTACGAGAATTATGTTTAGAGATAGAAAAGAGATATCAAATAAAATTCTTAGAAATAGGGGTTGATGAAGATCATGTCGATTTTTTAGTAGAATCTGTACCAACCTATAGCTTAACAAAAATAGTAACAACAATTAAAAGTGTTACAGTTCGTCAAATATTTAGACAGTGTCCACAGGTAAAGAAACAATTATGGGGTGGAGAATTTTGGACTGATGGATATTTTACGAGTACGGTAGGTAAGCATGGAAATGAGAATATGATAGGAAAATACGTAAAAAAACCAAGGCATGGAATATAAGAAACTGCATGAGGATCAGCAGCTAGCTTTCTTCTAAAATACCCCGCGAGGGTGTCAGAAAGATTGTGTAAGTTGTAAAAATAGTTAAGGATAAGATTAATTAAAACAACTTACATGAGGCTAATATGAAGAATAAAATAAAAGTAACAAATCCATCTAT